>DAHVAI010000323.1 GCA_027314685.1 Nitrososphaerota archaeon
CTGTCCAGATGGCCGCTGATTTGCCAGTGGCCGCCGCCCGTTGGTTTGAGCTGCAGCGGCCCTGCTTCAGACCGAATAGGTAACTGCTTCATGGACCCAATTTCAATCAGTCCGGGGTGGACGACTAATAGAACTGCCAAAACTGTCCCTATAACTGATGCCCCCAGCAAAAGGCCAAAAACCGAAGCAAATTTGAGAAACGCAGTTTCTAGGCAAGTAGCCTCGAACAATGCAAGGAGCCAATCTTCTGACACAGGTCGCTCGGAATGATGACGAGTTGCTAAGCGTACATCAGAGCCAACTATTACCTCGAAAGGTAGACTATGTGAAGCAGTAATTGGGCGATGGTAAATATAGGGCCTAATGGATTTCACCCGAGACTATACAGTGGTGGGAAAATAGAGACCCGTGGAGCCGATACCAGGAACCGGTCCCCTCCTGTTCCTGCAGCTATAACTAACGGCATAGTAGCCAAACCGCATGAAGCCGTATACAAAACACACAAATATTTCGCCAGAAGGCCAGGAAACGTTTTCAATCATCTCGTGAAGAATTACTCATATCGTGGAGACATCATACTCGATCCTTTTGCCGGAGGAGGGGTAACAGTTGTTGAGGCACTAAGGGAGCGGCGAAAAGTCATAGGTGTAGATTTAAATCCCATGGCAATATTCATTACTGAATCGGAAATCAAGCATGTCGACCTTGTCAGACTCAAGAAGGAGTACAACACAGTTTTGCGGGATTTGGTGGCACGTTTAGAAGAATTGTATTTGACCAAATGTGATAAATGTGGTGGGGAAACACCAGCAGAGTGGTTTGAGTGGTCAAATACCATCATCTGCACTAATTGTGGCACAAATGGAATTGTGGCCAGCTTGAAGAAGGTCTCCGATGGGAGATACCAATGTGAAAAGTGCGCTTCTGTAATTGATCAACGTGATGGATATCGCAGCGGGGAGGAGCTGCACAGAGTGAATTACATTTGCAGGACCTGTCACAACAAGCAAACAAGGCCTGGGACTGAATATGATATGGTGAAATTGAGGAATGTCAAAGTGCAGTTCGATACTGCTGCAGCCTCAGGAGATTTAGTTTATCCGGAAGATCAAATTCCCGACGGAAATCTGATTAGAGAGAATGCACTCTACGCCAAAGGATTCAGGCAGTTCAATGATTTCTTCACAGTTAGGAATCTGATGGCGGCAGCTTTTACAATTAATAGAATAAGACAAGTAAGAGATGTTTCAATTAGAAACATCCTGGCCTATACTTTTTCCTCCTCGTTGAAATGGGCTGCCCCCAGATTGTGCCACTTGCGTAACAACATTGTAGAGGGTTGGGCAACTCACGATTTCCGAGTATTCCCTGTATTCTTGGAGATAAACTTCCTGCAGACTTTTAGGCGAAGATTCGATGCAGTATATAGAGGCAAGGAATACTCAAATGAAGAGTTAGGAAACTCGGGGGAGATTGCCCGTAATTTCGAAGAATTACGCAGCGAGCGAACCTTTCTACTAATGAACAAATCCTCAACAGATCTGTCTGAGATCCCGGACTTCGGAGTTGACGTCGTCATAACAGATCCTCCCTATGGCAGCAACGTTCAATATGGCGAATTATCAGACTTCTGGGCAGTCTGGTTAAAACCAGAATTGGGCATAAATGGCTTGATTGATAATTCCCAAGAGGCGTCATCAGACCGACACTTTGACTTTGAAGGCGCCAAAGATATCTCGCATTACAAGAGTCTCCTGACGGGCGTATTGCGAGAGTGTTGGAAGAAGCTGAAACCGAACGGCTGGCTAGTTATGACTTTCCATAACAAGGATCTCCCAGTCTGGAACAGCCTCCTTGTATCTGCATATGACGCTGGTTTTCATCTGGAAGAAACCAATGGAGTGATTTACCAGCCCCCTATCAAAGCGTATACCACGACCTCACATCAAAGGAGAGGAGGTTCCATGCTAGGTGATTTCATACTCTCATTTCGCCGATCCGATACTCCTCCTTCAAGGACGAAAATTGAGGAGCGAGAAGTAGAAAAAGTAATACTCAAAGAAGTCAGAAAGGTAGTTCAGTACCACGGAGGAGCTGCGATGGGCACCATTTATTTGCAATTGATTCCATTCTTGACGAACAATGGCTTGTTAGACAAGGTTGCCCAAAGTGATCTGGAACCTGTCATAGCACGTCATTTTGCAAAGTACCACGACCGGTGGTACTTCAAAGATCGACTCGACCAGAATGGAAAACTCAAACCCCTTGACTTTATACCTGCTGAGAAGCGGATCACCGAGTTTATAACTAGCACACTGAAACGAACACGAAGGGCTACCCTCGATGAGATTTATGCTAGCCTTTACACCAATCTGATCAATGGTATGACTCCAGAAACAGAAGAAATAGAGTCGGTTCTAAAGAGAATCGCAAGAAAGAGAATAGCACCTGACTCAAAGCGAGATGTCTGGGAACTGAAGACGCAAACATCACTATCAGAGTTCGATAAAACAGAATTGGAATCTGACTCAGAAAGTAAGCACAATAGAATCATTAGAAGAATTGCAACAATTGGTGAACAGCAGGGATTCGACATTCATGTAGGAGAAAAGGAACAACGAGAGGACTCTTCATTAAGAGAAATGAGTCTGCCAATGGGAGACAACGTCACATTTGGCCTTCTGCAGGATGCATGGCTAATTGTGAGACAAATAGATTTGCTGTGGTTATCCAGAAATGCAATAGTCGCTGCCTTCGAAATAGAAAAGAGTACTACAATCAATAGTGGCATCACGAGATTTCGCAACCTATTTGCTTCTCAACCAAATGCGAATATTAGGGCATTTATCGTTGTACCCAGCGAAAGACTTGAAGAAGCTCAACGGAAAGTTCTCTCCCCTGCGAATATCAGAGATGGCTTAGACGCCCGTATAGAGATTATAACGTTCGAGAATCTAGACCAACTTAAGAATGTGATTTCGTCCAAAAACAACTGGAAGAGAGTCTCCGCCCTAGATGGCAACGACTAAGCGCGTTTCTTGATTGCCCCAAATAGGCAAAGTGGTTGTGAAATAATAATGCCTCAGATGACTGCTGGCATCTAAATTCACTGGCTTCTTGTCAGGTCGATATCTTCGTAGATTCAGCGACTGGTGACTGCCCTCAACAATGTCTTTGTGCCTGCTATGTTCAGTACTCTCCCCATATTGTAGGCAGCAATTGATTAATATAATCAGTATGAAATGCAGTTCTTGGGATTGATAGTCTGCTATCAGATGATGGGGAGCAACGAGAGAGTGCCACGATCACTGTGCGCTCCGCAAGAGCCACAACTTCTGTCAGAATCATGGGAGGTATCGTCTCTTTAGTGAATAGTGGCAGCATTAAGAAAGCGGAATTCACACAGATAAAGAAAGGTGAAAACTCAATCGACTTCATAGGAGGACTAGTGGCTGCTGCAGCATGGACAAGTGTATTCATCAAATATCTATCATTGACCAAGAGAGCAAAGTCGCTTAGCATTGATGAGTTGAAATCTGAGCATGATAAATTGATGCAATCGACGACTTCTGAAATGGTTAAATTAGCGGATCGAATAATTTCGTCAAAAAACGACGACAAAGTTAGTGAGATCACGATAGAATCTGGCCCAGCATCCAATCGTGTGCAAGTAAAATTCTCATCTCAGGAGGACAAACCACTCAATTCCCAGGATATCAATG
>DAHVAI010000144.1 GCA_027314685.1 Nitrososphaerota archaeon
TCTCCGTTTAAAATTGCAAGTTCTGGTAGATAATAATCAGGACTTGATCCGATGTATCTCTCAATAAATTCTAGAGATCTATTTGCGTCCGTAGCGTCGCCTGTCAACTCACTCGTAACAAGTATCTTTCCAGCGTTATCCGTCCAACAGTTGTTGTAATCAGCATCAGACTGGTTAACCTCGTCCCGGTAGCAATTCTTTGAAGTGAGCCAGTGTTTTGCAAGCGAGTTCGATAAGGAAGGGGCGCCGGGAAAGTTTGAACTTGAAGAGTACAGTGTGACTGCGCTAGTCATGGACAAACCTAGCACAAGAAGAAAAGACGTTGCTGCTAGAACTAACGATCTACGAAACATATTGGATTCGTCTCAAAAACATTTAGGAAGGCGACGCTTCTACAACCGCGTCAGGAGGTCTTCTAGAAAGATCAGGGAACTGTGTCGCCCTGGCTTCGGCAAACATCGCTTCCAGTTGCAGAATCTTTCTTTTCATCTCTTCCAATTTCCACACAAGTTCCTTGATACCGCCGCCGCCAGCAAGCACTTCTCGCAAGATTTCGGAACTCGTGGTCAGCCGCTCAAGTTCCCTAGTTTGTCTATCGATGATGTAGTCGTTACGCTCCTTTTCTTCCTGCAGTTTCTTAATCTTAATATCGGCAATCTGCTCAGCCCAAGCCTTGATTTCCTCGGCAAATTCTTCGCGGACGAAATTTTGCTTGAACTCGTTTCGTAGCTCTTTCCTGTATTCGTCGAGGAGCTCGCGGGCGCGTTCATCTATCAGCTGTTGTGTGTCCTCATCCACCATTATCGAGCGCTTTGCCATCGTCCCACTGTAAGAAGTTGCTGTAATTTTGCAATAGAATTATATCAGTATTGCGAATTCGGCTATATCGAAAGTGGATTTGTTCTGCGCCTTTGCCAGACTCTTGATTTTGATACTTGCGAACGTAAAAATTTGCCGATTTGCTCCTGTAGCTTTAATATCTGTACGACAAAGGGAGAGGCAGATCTATAGTATATTTTTGATACAATGATACCGTGCTACACGACTGTGTGATTGTTTATCATCCCCCTTGCAAACGAGCTTTTGTCGGGTTACCTCGAATGTGGAAGGAGAGAGTCCTAGATTCTGTATCAGTAGCTCCGCAAAAGCTGTCTTTTTCGACCCGTAGATATAGTATCTGTATGATTTCGGACTGGGTAGGTAAAGCCGTATTTTTGTATCAGTGTATCGCCCGTCGTGCAACTAAATTCGAATGCGAAAGAGAATTCAACTTCCAGATATTGACCCGTGGCGCCACTTGTTGAACAGTGCGTATCCTCCGATTATGATTGCGCCCAAGAGAAGAAAGGAAAGTCCTGCTGTAAAACATTGACCTCCAGGGTTGCAAGAGTATGGTTGATCTTCCATCGCTCTTTCAATTACGAGTAACAAGGCCATTAGCATATCGTTCACTCGTAGTGAATTGAGGTCACTCTGGGAATGACTTTTCTGAACTTCTGTTCCGCAGGTAGGTTACCAACGCAAACATGCTAATGGCTCCGCCAATTATGAAAAGAAAGAATTCAGCAAATACAGTGTTCCAAGGAATAATCCCTTCGGGATAGAACATCGGATTTACCATTATCAGAATAATGGCGAGCGCAAGAAGAAAAGGTCCAACCACTCCTAATTTTCTGTAGTATCTGGATGACTGCGTTGTCAAAGTTGTCATCGACCGTTCACTAGCCGATTTATTTCTCCGTTGCGCTATCTATGCCTTTTTCAAGGGACCATGTTGTCAAACATGAAATGAAGAGCGTCCCCGAATCCATATTGAGCTGCCTCTCCTGCTCCTTGGATGGTGGTCTCAGGTCCGCTCGTGGCGCTGTAGTACGCTGTATCGACTCCAGCTGCAAAAAGCCCGACAGCTGCGGTTGCAACCAATGGAGCAGCAGGTCCACTGATGATAACGCAAGCACCCACAGCGAGCGATGCAAGGAAAAGGCATCCGGCCATGGTATACGACTCTAGTTGAGCTTCTGTTGGGCCTTGATTTGTGGGAGTTTGACCAACTGGAGAAAGATTATTCGGTACTGGAGGTCCTTCCAGTCCAAAATTCTTGGTGGGAGTCGAACTTCCCCCACCATCCGATGTTATTGTAGTGGTATCAGGTGAAGTATACGTGCCGGTGATTGTACCGCATCCGGAAGTACTCGAAGTGCCACTCTGACCAGAAGTAGGCAGTGGCGCACTGGGCGGAGGTGTAGTTGGAGGAGTCGGAGGCGGCGCGGCACCATGAGTCGGAGGAGGAGTTGTAGCAGAGCTGCTCGAAGATCCGCCTCCGCCCGAGGAAGTTTCAAACCTGTGACCGGTGGGATCGACGTATTTTGTTGGATTGTCATCTGCGTAGATGTATCTATTTTGGCTCAACGGATCTGATGGATTCCCCATGTATGTATCTTCCGTAATAAATCTCTGAGCGGATGGAAGTAGAACCCATGGTTGGAAACTCTGTCTCCGTCGAAGGTGTTTGCTTTTCTTGCGTTTGGTTCAAGACCAAGGCTCCGACATTTAGCACCCTTTCGAGTTAGGAAGGTGGTACGAGATTCTTTTCTGAGCTGAAACGTCTTATGTCGTTTGCAAACAGGTAGACTGCAAATGGCAATAGTGCGAAGATAGAAACAAAGAAAGTGTCTAAGAGACCAGAGTAGCTGTTGATAACAAAAAAGACCAATTCGATTACCAAACAGCAGTATAGTATAACTAGAAAAGGTAGTAACCATTTCTTTCTTGAAGCCGCCGTACTGGTTTTGAAATTGCTACTCACTCTAATGGACCAATGCCCCATCAATACGAAAGCTATAGACATGGTTACGAAAACTAAGCCTATAGAGCGAGCAACATATCCAAGACCAAACCCCGCTACCAATACTAAGACCATTAGTATCGGCGAATACTTAAGGAAGATATCATCACGTTGCATGTTTCACAGATCTTATTTTACCAGCGTATCTCAGAAATTCCCGCCGTAAAAAGTGCTAACCCAAATGTTCCAACTCCAGCACCAATAAAAATCGCCATGACCCCTGCACCCGTAGGAGCGAGAGCAATTCCCCCTCCTATCTCAACACCACCCAACACCATCAAGCCAAGTCCAGCTGCAATCTTTGTCTCTGGCGATTGATCGTTGAGCCAGTTTGCTTCCGAATGGGCCCACTTGTTGATCGTGCTTGCCCATCCTGAGAATATACCATTGTAATTCGGTATACTGGTTAGTGGCTCAGTCGAACTGGTCGTCGTTGTACTAGTTGTTGTATCAGAACTACTTGCGCTCGTCGATGTCACTTCCGTGGTATAGGGCGATGTTGTCGTAGTCGTAATTGCAGAACCACTCGAAGTTCCAGACGATGCTGAACTCGAAGTGCCACTCTGACCAGAAGAAGGCAGTGGGGGAGCTGGAGGCGGATTCGGAACCGGAGACGGCGGTGGTGGAGCTATCCCATGAGTTGGAGGAGGAGTTGTAGTAGAGCTGCCTGAAGATCCGCCACCACCCGAGGAGGTCTCGAACCTGTGACCAGTGGGATCTACGTACTTCATGGGATTGTCAGCAGCGTAGATGTATCTATTTTGGCTCAACGGATCTGTCAACTTTCCTGTTTGGGTGTCCTCAGTCATGAACCTTCCCACGGAGGCAAGATAGTCTCTTGCATTGTAGTAGTAGAGTCCTATGGTTGAATCAAAAGGCTTGCCCGTGTACATGAAGAGCTCAGAGCCGTAGGTCGAGTAGTTCGCGCCGAACGGGATGTACGAGGTAGCGAAAGTGATCGAGCTTCCTGTAGCGACCAGACGGGTGCTCCCCTGGGAGTCGAGAAGATAAAAGTAGGTTGTCGAGCCCACCATCTTTGCTATGTGCAGCCCGTCTGCGTAAATGTCCTCGGTGATTGAGTTGTGCAACAGCCCCCAGTGCGTCTTTGAGTAAATTATGTCCAGTCCCTGGTAGACCAGGTAAGTTGTGTAGATTCCTGCTACGCTGTAGACCAGGTTTGTTCCTCCGTCGTAGCTGTTGTTCTCCAGCGTCACTCCATTTGCGACCACGCTCGTTAACCTGTTAGCGTAGTCGTAGTTGTAAGTGCTCGTGTCAGATCCGTTGACGAGCTTTATCGTGTCACCGTTTGCGTTGTAGGTAAAGTTTACAGCTCCAATCGAGGTGAGCCTGTTGTAGGAACCATAGGTGTAGTTTGTGATTACACCGTTTGAATTGGAATGCAGTATGTTGCCAGCAGGATCGTAGCTAGCGACGATGGTACCCCACGTCCCGTTCCCCGTAGTCATCTGATTTAGGTCGTTGTATGAATAGTTCTGGTTGTCCAACTTGAGAGTGTTGCCAGCTGAATCATACGTGTAGTTTAAGCTCATGACTTTAGTGCTTCCATCCATCGAGGTGATGTTCGTGGGCTCATCCCTGGAGTTGTAGATGTACGTAGTCACCACGCCGTTCGCGTAGCTTATGCTGGCTATGTTGTTGTCAAGAGTGTATGTAAAGTTTGCAAACGAACCGACCTTCGAAACTCTTTCCATGGGATCGTAGGTGTAGGTCAAGTTGTATCCGCCAGGATACTCCATCGAGGCGATGTTGTTTGCCTTGTCGTATGAATATAGCGTTGTGAACGAGCTACCGTTAATGACGTCGGTCTGGTTGATCATCCTGTTCCTTGCATCGTAGGCAAAGTAGCTCTGAGAGAGGTTGTAGATCTGAGACAGTTTGTTACCATTAGCGTCGTAGGTGTATGTCACTGAGCTTCCGTCCGGATATGTAGTGTTAAGGAGTCTGTTTAGAGAGTCGTATTTGTAGTTGATGACGTTCCCGGCTGGGTCTTTGGTGCTCACAACGTTTCCAACCGCATCATACGTTGCAGTCTGGTTTGTCCCGTCCGGATAGTTTGTTTGTATCAACCGATTAAGATTGTCGTAAGTGTAGGTCGTCTCTTGGTTTTTTGCATCTGTCGTGGAGATCAGGTTGCCAGTTAGGTCATAAGAGTAACTTGTCTTGTAGTACGTCGAAGAGCTGTTCCACTGCTTTACCCAAAGGAGGTTGTGGCCCCAGTCGTACGCATACTGGGTCTCGTGGCCATTCTCATCAATCGTTGTCTCTGTATTGTTGGAATAGTTGTACGAGTACGTTATGGTACTGCTGTCGGGGTTTGTTGTCTTTGTCTGGAAGCCCAGGAAATCATAGGTGTAACTGTAAACGCTACCAGTGGGCATAGTCTTTGTCGCGATAGAGTTGAGGTAGTTGTAAGTGTAGTTCTCTGTTGAATAAATCGAAGACCCGTTGTACGTTATCACGCTTACGAGTCGCCCCAAGCCGTCAAACTGGTCGGTCACGTTGTTCCCGTTGGGATCTGTTGTTACCAGATAGTTGCCCGTGTCGTTGTACGTGTACCTGGTATAGGAGTAGACGTGGTTTACAAGCGGATATGAAATCGAAGTCAATCTACCTATCGAGTCATAGGTGTATGAAGTAGTCTGATTGTTTGGATCTGTTTGTGAACTCAATGTTCCTGTAGCAAAAGTATAGTCAAACGTGGTGGAGATGTTCTTGCCGCTGACCTCTATGCTTGACTGTGTGAGGTAGGCATGGTCGTATGTGGAAGAATACTGATTGTAGGTAGTGCGGCCGAGCGGATCAGTTGAAGTCATTTGGTTTCCATAGTCATCGTAAGTGTAACTTGACACCTGCCATCCGCTAGAGTTGAGCTGCTTTTCATGTATTAGCTCTCCAGCCGAGTTGTAGTTGTAGTAGGTCTCGATGTTGTTGCTCGTACCGACAGAGTTCTGCCAGTAAGCTTGTCCAACAAGAAGGTCGTGAATGTTGGATGAGATAGTGTTGTTTGTGTAGAAGCTGTCATCGAAACCCGAGGCTCCATCTTCAAATGCGTTGGTGGTATTGGTGTTGGCGAACGAGTACCATGTTTGCTGGCCGGTGTAACTTCTGGTATAGATCACGTTGCTCCAGTTGTCGTAGTGCGTAACAGAATATGCAAGGACAGAGCCTGTCGGAGAGAGTATCTTGGTTTCATTTATCCTGCCCATAGAATCGTAATCATTTTCAAGGCTCTGGATTATCGAACCAGTGGAATTTTTCTCGACCTCGGTGCTCTTGCCAGAGGAGTTGAATACATAATTGATGTATCCCTGAGTCGTTGAGCCGTCGGAGATCGTACTGTTGCAGTATTGGACCTGCCCGTTGGTAATGTTGTAATTGTAGGAAGTGCTTTTGTCGAGCGTGGTGCCTTGGACGTAGATATTCTGAGATGTGACGTAATAGATCTTTTCCACGCCATATGAGGAAGAGTTGTAGGTGTAGTTTGTATGTGCTCCAGTTGGATAACTGATAGAACTTACAAGCCAATCATTTATTCCCGTGGAATAGTTGTAGCCCGTAACTCTCCCGGCCGGATCAGTGACTGAAACCAGATTATCGCCGGAATAGTTGTAGTAGAAGTTCCCTTCCCCTGTTGCAACAGTACTAAGAGCCCGTCCGAATATTGGTTAACACTAATTCACTTCTGGTCTAAGACACTGGCCCAAGAAGCATAATGGCCGACTGTGCACCGGCTCCAATGATGAGGCGTAGTTGCTACAGCAATCTCAATTGGCTGCAAGGAAAGAGGATCTGGGCGTAGACGAGCAGTATCAGATACCAGACGAGCTCTGGGAGAGGACTCGAGTTCTGATTCCTCCTCCACCACCAAAGAAAAACAAGGATAGACCGGGACGTCCGAGGATGGATGACAGGAAAGCCATGAACGGGATATTCTACGTTTTGAGGACTGGATGCCAGTGGAAGGCGCTGCCTAGATCATTGGGAGCTAAAAGCACCGTGAACGATAGGTTCCAGGAATGGAGGGACGCTGAAGTGTTCGAAAACATGTGGAAGGAGGGCCTTTTGGAATACGATCAAATCAAGGGAATCAACTGGGAGTGGCAGGCTATGGACGGCGCAATCACGAAGGCTCCTCTCGGGGGGAAAAAGCACCGGTCCAAATCCCACGGACAGGTCAAAATCTGGAACAAAGAGAAGCCTGCTCGTTGAAGGTAATGGAGTACCGCTCGCCGTGATGGCAGCGGGCGCCAACAGAAACGACATGAAGCTCGCTGAACCGACTCTGGAAAACATCGAGATAGAAAGACCGGAGCCTACGAAAAAACATCCACAAAACATGTGCATGGACAAAGGGTTTGATTTTCCTGAAATTGACGAGCTTGTTGAAGAATGGGGATACACTGCTCACATCGCGAGGAAAGGCGTGGATCAATCCAAGAGGAAAAGAATTCCGGGTTACAAGGCAAGGAGATGGGTTGTGGAGAGAACACATTCATGGATGAATAGATTTAGGCGTCTTCTGATACGTTGGGAGAAAAAGGAAGAGAACTACTTGGCGATGCTACATTTTGCCTGCGCGTGGATAACATATCAACAGGCGGGAATTCTCGGATAGCCTCTAA
>DAHVAI010000333.1 GCA_027314685.1 Nitrososphaerota archaeon
ATGTATGCACACACTGAGAAGAGAGTGCCCTAACTAGCAATCTTACTCATTTGTTCTGCGATTCGTTCTTCTTTGGTAGAAGAACACAAACAAAGAGAGGCCGACAAAGGTTCCCGATCTCAATTATCGACTTATGACTGAGTCATGGAAAATCTTGAGCAATTACGAAAGCATGATCCAACTCTTTAAGAGAAATCGAGGCCGATGGATCAATGGTCACCCCATAACTCAGCTGTTGAAAGAAGCTTCTAAAAGGGAAGATTCAGCACGATGAACTAGCTCGTTATTGCGCTGAAAGAAGATTTGACAGAAGAATCTGAACTTTGTTCTTCGCTGAAAAAAGCTTTGGCAGACCCTCGCTCAAATTGGTAACCCTACTGAAAAAAGCTTTGGCACTCG
The DNA here is from genome assembly GCA_027314685.1 of Nitrososphaerota archaeon. The sequence goes on from DAHVAI010000333.1 coordinate 400, forward strand.
ACATCTATACTTCCTCACTTTCTCTCTTTCTTACTTTCTTTCATTCTCTTATTCACTCTCGCTTACTCGCTCACACTCTCTCGTAACGTATAACACACACGCAAACAGAATTTCAGCTCCTGATTCTACAATCATAAAGAATAACATCAGAGCAATAATAATTTTCGATTATGGCGCAGACTGAAGAACAAGAAGTTCTTACTCATGCAATCGATGCCGAAGAGTACTCTATGATTCAAGCAGTTATCGCGAGAATCTCGGGATTGAGAATGCTCATGATAGGCGTTGCAGTGATCGGAGTTATCTCATCGATTACAGTGTTCATCTATGAAACAGCGTATCAAATTAGCAGAAGCTTTCTCGGCAATGCGAACAATCCTTTGTCGGCGGCGCTTTCCTTTGCAATTCTATCTGCCACTCCTTTCATGGCTATTGAGGGTTATCTTAGTTACCGAGTAAACAAGCACATCAGAAGACTAAGCAGAGGGAGATACGAACCTCCAGCTGAAGAAGAGTACTGAATAGACAGGTCATCAGACTCTACGCAAAATCATATCTCGCTTTGATCGTGATAGTGTTATTGCCGTTGCAGTTCTTGCATCTGACAATCTCGATTTCATAGATCTTTTTGCAATTAGTACATTTGATTTCTACTTCGACCAAGTTGGATATACCTCAAGACTTCCTTGGAGCCTCTTATCCAAATGTACTCCTTTAGGACACTTGCAATAGATCAATCTGGGTGCATTGTTCACTGTCTCTCCAGTCTTCTCCTCGTACTTTGGAGAGATTCGGATTCGGTCAAACATGTAATCGAATGGTTTGTTCAATTTGGCTATGAGGTGTATTCCGTGTTTGGTTTCGTACAGATCGAAATTCTTTGTGTCAAGATCAAGAAAGAAAAGACCTTTCCTTCCTTGAAGTTTAGAACCTAGAGCGTAGTACCAATTCTTGCGTTTAGGTAACTCCACTTGCTTCATCTTCTTCGCCTCCGCCTCAATCTAACCAAGTAATGCTTCATAGCGAGATAGCGACCCGTCGAAGCACTCCTGAGGTGCCTTCTCCCTAAACTGTCTCTTTGGATTACTATTCTCTCTTTGCGTCGCTGGACAATCTGAACTCTCCTGATCCTCACAGCTCTGATCTGTTCTTGCCTCTGCCTCTCTTGAAAGAAATCTGCAAGAACCCTAAACTGTCCAGCACTGAGCTCTCTGTGCAGTCTTCTTTCTACCTGAGCCACGCTGTACGAGTTATTCACTATTCTTCGAAAAGTTGGAGAGAAATCAGCTAGCTCTGTCAAGTGGTTGATACTTCCTTGACTGATTCAGATTGCGCGTCTGGAGGAATCTCGTCTTGGGTTTCTACTATCACTAGCTCGCTTTCGGATTCTGCCTTCTCTTCACTTGCTGGCTTTAGGAATCTCCCTTTTGAATCATGCTTTCTGTTATCCGCGAGCGATTTTCTTTTTTCACTCAGGGCTCTCTTATCAGGAGTGATGTTTCTAACTGATTTACCAAAAAGCTCGGGCGCGAGTCTCTTTAGCTTGCCAAACAGTTTCTTTCCGTGCTCCAAATATCTCTGACATGTTTCATCAGAGTAGGAATCCTGCAAATCTTCTATGATTTCTGATTCCGTTCTACCCTGAATCAAGTCTACGGCAACTTGAATATGGATTTCCTTGTTTGCGATGGCTGCGCCATGAGCCGAACGCGCGAGATATGGGTTACTCTCTCGCAAAATCCTGTCGATTATTGGTCTGATTTCACTTTCTTCCATAGCCTGATCGCCGCCTTGGCGTAGTCTCTTACGGTTCTGATGTTCGCTTCTGGATGGAGGTCTTGCACTATTGACATGACATGCTCTAGGTCGTCTTTGTCGTTCTGATCTAACGTTTTGAAGGGCCGTTTTTTCAACTCCTCAACGATGGAGTTTAGCACAAACATGCGTCTCTTCACGGTGTACGGAATCAGATTCTTGACCTTCTCTAACTCTTCATCTGAGAATAATGAAGTCATGCAGATAGCCTTGTGTATACGTTCATATATTCACGACATGAGTCTTACTCCTGTCATTAATCATGTCCTTTCTTGATTCTAAGAACGAGGAACGAACGACTATCACGAATCTGCTAAAATCAATGAAGAATCGCGCTAACATAATCCGAGCCATAGCAAGAGCGGAAGACAACTGGTTAAGTGTCAAGGAGATTAAGGAACAAACGAAAATACGCTCAGATACAGTTGTGATTAACCATCTTCGAGCTCTAGTGAAAGCCAAGTTTTTCGTAACTAAAAATGGAGTCTATAGGCTCAATCCTGAAATAAATCCGAAAGAAATTGATAATCGAAATCTAATAGCATATTTGGCGTGGAAGCGCGGTAACATATTCTATAAAAAATGGTTGAAACAGACAAGAAAGAAAGCTAAGGGAATACATCCTTACGAATCTTGGTTGGCAGATTGGGATGGGGCTAAGCTTCTTGTCCCGACGTGGTTGCGTACGACAGATATTGCTTAGGTGAATTCGAGCAATGAATCCTCTTTACATTGATTCCAGTGTCGCCTCAATTTCGTGCGACAGATATTCCCTGATCATTCAGGATAAGAAGACAAATCGAATTATCGAGAAATTCAAGCCTAGAGATATTCCGTACGATTCAATCATCATTCAGAGGCCGAACGGATACATTACCTTTTCTGCGGTTTATTGGCTGGTAAAGCACGCGATTAGCTTGACCGTTCTAAACTGGAGAGGAAGCATTCTCGCTCAATTTCTACCTGAAGAGCCGATATCCAATAAGCTGAAGCTCGCACAATATCAAGCATATTTGGATAAGGAAAGACATCTCGACATAGCTAAGACGCTCGTAGAAACTAAACTCTGGAGACAAAGGGAATTTCTAAAAGCTCTCTCCAATTCATACGAAATTGAGATCCCTAGCATAGAGAAAATCAACTCGAAGAGTACCGATTTCATGAGAAATCAAGAAGCCCGATATGCAGTCTCTTACTTTGCAGAATTCGGAAAAGCGTGCAAAGTGCTGGGGTACGAGTTCAAGAAGAGAAACGTATCTGGCAATAACATGCATGCGCCAGATCTGCCTAACGGTCTCCTGAATTATTCATACGCGATTTTGCAAACTTATGTAAAGCGCGCGATTAACTCAATTGGCCTCGATAACTCGATTCCTTTCTTGCACGATCCAAGAAGAAATGCAGGACTAATCTATGATCTAATGGAGCTTTGGCGCACGAATTGCGACTATTCTATCTTGCAGACCTTAGACCAATTGAAGAGAATGAAGAGAACGCATTTTCTCACTGATGGTTATGAGGTAATGCTGGAGCAAGAGACAGTCAGAACGCTGATTGAGAAAATCAGGTTCAATCTATCTCTCGAAGAGATTCTCTTCAATTGCAGAATATTCGCTAAATTCATGGTTGGGAAGAGCAAGACGCTTTCATTCAGTTTGGGACCGATTCAAGTTAGGCCTCTCTTCGAGACTGATCAAGTGAAAGGCGCAATTCTCTCAAAGTCTTTCAGAGAACTGGGCATGAATAAAAGTACGCTTTGGTATCAGAAAAGACGACTAGAACAAACTGGTTCATTGAAACTCTATAACAAGACGAGACAGTACTATGTATAGTCTCTGACCTGATCAAGTTGATACCTTTCATAACTTTCATGATTCCTGTTACATTTGCAGTGGTTCTAGTAATTGCAACTCTCATATGGGCAAAACTCATTGATCATAAACGACAATATGTTGATAGCTCATACTGGCGATTCAAAGGAATACCTCTAACACATCATATATTCGAAATGCCCGCAAATTTGTTTGTAGGCTATGAAGTAGGTCTAGTGGCGATATTACTCTATGATGTCGTTGATTTTCCAATCTGGAAATCGATCTTAATCCTTTTCGTGCTCGACTTGATCGGCAGTATATGTCTCTTGATTGCAATTTCGAAAGGAGCAAATCTTTTCGGACTAAAAGACACAACCAAAAGAAACACTATTGCGCTTACGATTTTGAATTTGTTCATGTTCATAGGAGTATTTCTCGGGTTGACTTTCCCGCTCTAATAACGAAAAATGAGAATTAGATTTCTTGATTCCTGAGCAAGTATAAATCTGGCAATGTAATTTAAGGATGGCAAGATCTTCTTGTCTAGCAAATCAGAAACCGATTTGGAACAATTATCGAGAGAAATAGCTGAACTAGAGGCTCAGCGGGATATTGAAGCAAATTTCTATCGTAAGCTTGGACTGACTCATAGCGAAGCAACTAGAGATTTCGGCAGAGGTTTAGACAAAAGCGCGGCAAAGGTAGAAGAGCTAAATGAAGAGATAGAGAGCAAAAGACAGCGATTCATTTCCATTGAACTGAAGGAGCTATTGAAAGCAAATCAAGCCGTCAAGGAGAGCGTAGAGGCTTTGAACGATTCCGCGAAGTCACAATTAGAGACTACTGAAAATCTTCTGCACGCGTCAAATGAACAGTCGGATCTCACGAAAAGAATGACCAAATCTTCCATCAGATTAGAGAATCTCAGCAGTTTCTTGATACTATTTACAATAATACTAGCTCTTCTTGCCGCTCTGACAGACGCAGTAAATCTTGTAACAAACAGCTCAGTTTCAGAAGCTGTAATGCATCAATATCTTATTGACCTCAGCTACGCTCTTCTTGGAACATTGGGACTCTTTGTCGGCCTCTCTTTGTTTGTGTTCTTCTACCAAAGAAGAACGAATCGCAGAACAAATGAGTAAGATTGCTAGTTAGGGCACTCTCTTCTCAGTGTGTGCATACATACTAGCATTCATTCATTCTGAATCATTCATACAAACATTCATACATACAAGCATGCACACACGAGAGGGGGGGGCCCACCATCTATGAGCCCCCCCCACCCGAATTTTTTTTTGTGTGCTAGAGTCGATTATGAAGCTGAAAAACCATCGGCTGTTGAAGAACGCTTAACTATTGTAGGTCCGTTTGAGGCGATGCAAATGACACGCGTTCCCGATATTGAATCTAACAAGCTGACACCTGAGCAGAAACGGGTCTCAGAAGAAATCGCGTCAGTTCGCCGTGGTCACGTTCGAGGTCCATTTACTATTTGGATAAGAACTCCTGAAATTGCCGACACGGCCAACCGATTCGGTAACGCGCTCCGACTCCACGGAAAATTAGATAGACGACTCTTTGAATTAATGATCGCGATAGTAGCAAGACATTGGTCAGCTCAGTACGAATGGTTTGCGCACATGAATAGGGGGCTTGATGCAGGGCTCTCACCAGAAGTGTACGAAGCAATCAGAACCAGACGCATCCCAAAATTCGCTAAGGAAGACGAAAATCTCGTCTATGACCTAGTCAATGAAATCATTCAGACCAAAACTCTAAGCAAAGAAAGTTATGGCCTTGGAGTTGAGTTTCTAGGACTGGAAAATCTAATCGAGCTTGTCACAGGAGTTGGTTTCTATACCACAATCGCGATGGTCTTGAATGTATTTGACGTTCCAGTCACGGACGATGTGAGGGCCAACAAAAGCCCACTTCCATAAGGTATTACTTTCCAACCACACGGATGTATTGTTCACATTCTAGCGACGCGGTGGTAGGATCTCATTCGAAATAGTCCTCATGGTTCCCAGGAACGCGAAAGTGTTCCTGCCCCGGAATAGGCAATAAACGCCATCCTCCCAGGTTTCTTCGCCCCCATTGCTGAGTTATCAGTCTTTTTCGATATTTGGTCAAAGAATGAACTAATTGCTCCAAAGTCGCTGTCGGATCGAGCATTAGAGTGTTATAGATCCCTGAGCAACTCACAAGGGTAAGTTATGGTACCAACCGAGAACGCCAAATCTGTAATTGAAGCTCTCTGTGACAGATATTCAAGGAAAATA
>DAHVAI010000337.1 GCA_027314685.1 Nitrososphaerota archaeon
CCACTGGCACCATCAATATAGTGGCGTTTGCCACAGGATTTGTGCTCGGTGAAGTCACTCTCAATAGTACGCTTTTATCCCTCAACGCAGCTATGACGCCTTCACCTGCCGCTATCAATGTAGGTGGATCTTCCAAAGTCATGCTTGATGTGATGTCAGGTAACTTTCCAGTAAGCGACGCTACAGTTCAATGGTCAGTCGATACAGGTCAAATATCTCCCATATCAAGTACCACCAATGCTTCCGGATATACCAGCGCTGTAGTGATTGCTCAGACCAATTTAACAAGAGTGCTTGTCAGTGCAAGAATTACCGTACAGGGCTACTCGTTCACAGTCGTTAGTGCAAATGTCATGGTGAACGTAATATCCGCTCCCAAACACGCCAGTGGTATAGTCGGTGTAATGACTATGAATCTTCTCTTTCTTCCCCTGTGGAGTATCATCGTGATTGCTGCTGGAGGGTCAGGCGGGGCATTCTTCTTCATAAGGAGAAAATCTTTGACTGGCTCAGCCGATTACGGAATCGATGAAGAAGTGTAGTGCGCTCTTTGTAATGCTCGCTGATTCGCAAAGTCTGCACAGGTACCGGTCCAAAAGTTCTCGTAGAGTCCATAAGAACATAGCACTCCTTTGGGTTGGGTTCCTGCTCATTGTAGCCATTTCAGTCGCCTCCTTTAGATCAGGATCTTTTGAGGCATCTACATCAGACCACTCATTTGAGAGCTCTACGTTGTTCCTCGCAACAACACTTTAGTTTCTGGAAACGTCTCCCTCCAGGGAATTCAGTCAGGTGCAGAGTCCTTTCAACTTAGGAAGTATACTTCCTGCTACCCCAAGCATAACATCAGGGAATAGTCCCGCAGGAATAGCTTTCGATCCGACAAACGGAGAACTGTTTGTGGCTAAACTTTGACCCTGGAACCGTGACCGTGATTAACGGAAACACCAATACAGAGATACCGACTCTATTCACTGGAATGGTGTACTCACCATGGACAGTAGTTTACAATTCGTCGATCGAAGAGGTTTTTGTGACAGACCCAGAAGATGGCAATATTTCGGTAGTAAGCGCATCAAACAATGTTCTGTTAGCAACTTTGATAGTGGGAAATGACAACGCTCATCCTAGTGGTATTGCATATGACCCTATGAACAACGATACATATGTTGCAATGTTTCCTGATGACGAGCTCTATCAGATCAGCGACGAATATAGGATAATCGGGAACATCAGCCTGGGGAGCTCCGCTAGTCCTTACGGTGTGGGTTACGACCCCGTCAACGAGAATATCTACGTTACTGACCTCAATTCGGGATCAGTTTCTGTTGTTAGCGGAAATACTGGTGGCATAGTCGTTTCCGTTGCAGTGGGTTCATCTCCTGATTCAATTGCTGCAGATACAAACTTGGGCTCTGCGTATGGTGATTTGTTTGTCACGAATTATCAATCAAATACAACAAGTGTAATCAGTAGCTCTACCAACAAGGTCATAGCGAGCATCAACGTAGGATTTAATCCCGATGCAATAACATTTGATCCCAACAATGGCTACTTTTATGTCGCAAACTACGGCTCCAACACGGTGTCTGTTATCAATCCAGTTTCGAATACAGTTGTGAACACAATTGCCGTAGGTTCTCATCCATCAGGCATCGCTTACGATTCTCTAAATGGTAACATATACGTGACAAACTTTAGCGAAGGTACGATATCAGTAGTATCTACGGGAAGCCAATCGACATCGACTATCACTTCAAGAAGTTCAACGCTATCTTCCAGTACTACAACAACATCCACTTCAACTTCTAGCGGGTCAACCTCAAGTCAAAGCACTTCTACTACAACTTTGCAGAAAACAACGACTACAACCAGTGCTTCTTCATCAACTTCGACGTGCGTTTCGACCGATACGACTCTGACCTCAAGTACTTCTTCGTCCACTCAGACAGCTTCGACGACGACAAGTGCTTCTTCCACAACATCACTATCATCTACCAGCTCGAGTCAAACTTCGAGCACTTCCACCACCTCTGGTTCAGGTACGCTTGCTACGACAGTTTCTTCGTCATCAAGCTCTTCGGCAAATTCCACCTTGAACTATGCATCCACATCTACAGTCTACACAAGCTCTGCAACGACAACATCAATCGCACAAACGACGTCTATTGATACTGCGTCTACAACTAATACATCTACGGTGTAATCAACATTCTATTCAGGCACTACAACGACTAAGGATTTGAGCCTTCAAAATTCCAGCACTTTGGCCGGCGCGTCTGGTTCCACATCTTACAGTTCATCTCCACTTGTCTCATCTTCTACTCCATCTTCAAGTGGATCCTCGTTTTCAACTACGATTGGCTCGAACACTCAACGAATTCATCCAAGTCGGGTCAGTTTAATGTTTCATTGACTTTCGCGCTCTCTGCAATGATTGGCGCAGTCATAGTTGTGTCATCGGTATTGGCCATTAGGAAAAGGACGAAATAACCTTCCATAAATTTCGCAGTTTAGTCTGCGCTTCTAGTTCATTCGTCCAGTTGCAACAAGTGCAACAAGTAACTCAGTAATCGCTATGACAGTCATAGCCCCTATAGATATTGGATGGTCTAATGTTAGCACGAACGTTATCGAATAGGTCACTATAGGCGAAAGGATTATCGCGAAGGCTATGCCCAGCGATTGTATCAGTCTCTTAATGTCAGCACCAGCCATCATACTGAAACCTCTCGCCTGACGATTCGCACCTTTGTTTCCACTCGGTCTAAGAAAGAAGCCTATCTCTCCCACACATGCGGCGCAAACCGCAACAAGCTCAACGAAAGGGATGATTAAGATGTAATCAGAAACGACTGGCTTTGACAATGCGATAGCAAGAAGCGCAATTGGAACGGGAACAAAAGTGAGAGCGGCAATCATTGCTTTGGCATTTATGATAGTCTTTGAACTTAGCGGAAGTGACATTGAATATTCTAGTCCTGTTCCCTCGGTATTGAGAAGCGTTGAACATATCATTGTTGAGAAGAAACAGCCCACGATTGTACTGATTATCATCGCTGTAGCTCTCATAACTGGAAACTACACAGTAATCACCGCTAGTGTTAACACTTCGAACATTGGAGCGGCGTAAAGGAATGCCAACGAAGGATTCATACTCGCAAGTCGGAGATCCTTTATCACGTAAGCTTGGAGTGGACTTCTTGTTCTAAGCAGATAATCTTTCACGATTGGTCTCGAGAGCTTGGAACCTACACCTCTGGTTATCCTCCCAATTGAATGCAATGTGCTTCTCCCAACACCCACAGCCAAGAGAAAATAGAAAATTGTAGATATGATCGCCAGAAGTTGCGGTACAAATCTTGGAATCAAGAGCACTGTTCTCGAAGGCAGCGGAATAGATGAAAACAAGTTCGGGTACACGACGTTTGAAATAGCGAACCCAATTGAGAATGGATGGATTATCAGTAGTAGCAATCCAGCCGGGCGTGTGTAAATTCCCAAAATCGCTGAGGTAAGATAGGGCAAGAGATAACTTATGAAATTGAAGACAAAACCGATGCTCAGCGCTGCAACTCCCCAAGTAATCAAGAACAGCGATCTTCCAATAGTTGCTTTCCTAGATCTTCCTCCTCTTGAGACGTTCTTGTAAAAGATGCCTGAAAACCAAAGCGCAAGACCCATAGCGAAGACCACGTTGATTATCGAGCCCCCTAGCATAAGACCCGAGGCTATTATCGAATGCGTGAGGATCCAGATCGAAGCTACCTGGACTATCGTAGTACTCAGGGCAATATAGTCAAAGGTCCTTAGTAGTGAAAGAACGGCAACTATAGAAAAATCTCTCTCGTCCAGAGGCAGCGTCATGAGAATTGAATATGGCTCTCCGCTCGAAAATGACGGCAGTATCTGCAGAGAATAGAACACTATGTATGCAAGACTGATCGCGAGGCTTAGAGAAACTCCACTGATGATAGCTTCAGGCGAAGATGCGACAACGTATTCAAGAAATGGAAATGCAGCCCCAATTGTTCCAAGAACTGCGAATGCTATTTTGCTTGTCTTCGCACTACTCATTGCAACATTGAATCGTTTCTTCATGTCTTGCTCTGATGAGGAGGTCCCAAACTGGCTCTGACCCCTACTCATTTGTATTGAACGATACGCTACTTCAGTGTACACAGTTCCAGAGAGTTTCCAATCTTTACTGAGAGTCAATCGACTGTACTTTCCATTTGGAATTTATCGGCTCTCGTAGAAAGCTTCACGTAACGCCCTAATTGTCCCAGCTATCTCTTCTTCTTCATGTGTAAGTTTCAAAAAGACTTCTTCAAGCGTAGCCTTTTCGGTTGTTTCTTCAGAACCCATGTTAGCAGCTACAGTTATTTCGCTAGCCTTTCTCCTGAGTTCTTCAATAGAACCTTCTGCAACAATCTTACCCTTGTAGATTATTCCGATCCTATCGCATATGTTCTCTGCGACTTCCATTATGTGTGTTGAAAAGAGAACCGCACCCTCATTCTTTCTTGAATGAAGCGATATCAGATCCTTGACTATTCGGCTCGTTTTTGCGTCAAGCCCATTAAGGGGTTCGTCTAGCAATAGAAGAGATGGTTCGTGGAGCAGTGCAGCCACGATGGATATCTTTTGCCTTGTTCCCATGGAGAGTGTGCCAATAGGAGAGTCGTAGAATTGTTCTAATCCAAAGGCAGGCGACAATCTCTCGACGCTCTCGTTTACTTTGTTTGAGTCAATTCTTCTGACAGATGCTACGAACTCAAAAAAATCTCTCGGTGTTAGCGACTCATAAAGCATCGAATTCTCAGGAACATAACCTATTTTCGATTTGACTATGAGTGATTCAGTGGCGTTATCAAATCCCAGAACCTTCACGATGCCCGATGTTGGCTCGACTAGTCCTGCTATGATCTTGATCAATGTACTCTTGCCCGCGCCATTCGGCCCCAACAAACCGTATATCTCGCCAGGCATTAATCTAAGGTTCAGCCCTGCAAGCGCAATTACTGAACCGTATGACTTGCTTAGATCTACCGCTTCAACAATTGGAACCTGGCTTTGTTGCGATGGCAAGGAGGAAGAAACTTGCAAAAATTCTTCGGCCTCTCTTATCCCCATTTTGTTTGTATTTCAAAGGTAATTGAAACTAGTGAATTTGCAATAGTGAATTTGAGATAAGTATCCGTACTCCATTTTTCAGGTTAAGCGGGCAAGTTCATAATGATTAATTTGCGGATTCAAGCCTTGTTTTTCATTAATGACCCGAGTTACGATATGTTCTATCTCCAAGTCAAGAATGAAAAAGGGCATCGCGAAGATAGCTCAGGAGATTTGATCAAACCATGAAATTATTTGGCTCCAAGAAACCAAAGGACAAACTTGCGTCCATAAAGCCCAGCAAGAATCAAGCCGGACCAGAGAATGTCGAGGGTCCAATGGTTGGAAGGCCGATTCCTAAGAATTACGAAGTCTTGGAAAGATACGCATTGACCCCACCATTTGCTTACGCTGTTATCGCCGAGGACACATCTCAAAAGCTTCCCTACTATTATGTAGATGAGCTCGAACTAACTACCAAGGAGCTGACTCTTTACAACAATATTCTCACCGTATTGCAAACGGAGCTCAGAGCGCCCAGAGAGGATGTCGATCCGAAAAAGTACTTTGCTGAGCAAGCAAGGTTGATTTCCGATAGATACAAGTTAACACAAGGAAAGAGCGTTCAGATCTCTTGGGCAAAGATTCTCTATTACGCGGAACGCGATCTCGTGGGGTTCGGAGCTATCGACGCGTTAATGCGCGATCCTAACATTGAAGACGTCTCAGTTGATGGCACAGGCAAATCAGTCTTCATTTATCATCGCAAATACGAGAGCATTGAAACAAACGTAACATACAAAACAGAGGAAAAGCTGGACGATGCGATTGTCAGGTTGGTACACATGTCGGGCAAGCACGTCAGCACGGCATTCCCGATCGTTGATGCGACACTTCCTGGTGGTCACAGACTTGCGGCAACTTTCAGAAGAGAGGTATCGCCTCAGGGCTCCACACTCACAATCAGAAAATTCAGAAAGGATCCAATCACAATCATCGACTTGATTAACTACGGAGTCCTCGATTACAATATCGCAGCCTACGCTTGGCTCTTGATCGAGAATAGAGCCACTGCGGTAGTCGTTGGGGCAACCGCGTCCGGTAAAACTACTTTCCTCAACGCGCTACTCTCAATGGTAAATCCTAATTCCAAAATCGTAACAATCGAAGAGGTTCAAGAGATCAACATTCACCACATAAACTGGGCTGCTCTCGTTTCGAGGTTGAGCTATGGACTCTCCGAAACGAACATTGGTGAAGTCAGTCTATTCAACCTAGTCAAAACTGCTATGAGAATGCGACCGGACATCATGGTTGTAGGAGAGGTGAGAGGAGAAGAGGCATACGCACTGTTTCAGGCAATATCTACTGGTCACGGAGGACTTGCAACTCTGCACGCAGAGGACGCAAGTTCGGCAATACAAAGGCTTACTTCGAAGCCAATGGACGTAGCACCCTCCTACATCAGCTTCCTAGATCTGATATTTTCAGTAAGACGTGTTGCCATGCCCGACCAATCAAGCCCTGGCTCTCCTAGAATCGTGAGAAGAGTCATGTCGGTGGAAGAAGTGGAAAGCGCAAACAAGTACGTCCAATCGTTTGTTTGGGACCCCAACCGAGACAAGTTCCTAGAGTTCCTCGAAAACAGCGTTAAGCTCAAGAAACTAGCAAAAGACTATGGCAAGCCCATGAAATCAATCTTAGCAGAAATCAAGAACAGAATTCTGGTCCTTCAATGGCTTAGATCTAGAAACATAAGAAACTACATCGAGATTAGTACAGTGTTCTCTCAGTATCATAATGATCCGGAAGGAATGATAGCGAGGATCAAGGCTGAATCTGTGGTAAGGCCCTTATTCCAAGAGCAGCAGGAAGCTATGGCACAGCCGCAGGGGCAATTGATTCCTTAAACTTGGGAAGCAGTAGCAGTTGGCACAGCTAGAAAAGTCGGTTCAAAGACCTCAGAGAACTAGATCTTCTGAACAGCAAAAAACAAAGGATGAAAAAAAGAAATCAGGAATCAAGTTATTCGATAGATTGCTTAGATTCTCCCTAAAATACGCGTACAAACCGAGCAAGTTGCTTGCCTCAAGACTACCAGATCTGCGAAACGACCTACTCCGCTCGAACTTGTACATCTCAGCGGAGGGAATTATTTCGATTACTATGCTCTTTGTTTTCATTTCGATCCCTCTCGTTGGGATTGGGATGTTCCTTATGGCAAGGGCAGGCTTTGGTATTGCTATAATCGGATTGCCAGTCGCGTTAGTTATCCCTCCGATGCTTATGCTCAATCTCCCCAAAATCAGCGCCTCCTCAAGAGCATCCGCACTCGAAAATGAGCTCCCGTATGTGATTGGCTACATTACAGTGCTGGCAGGCGGAGGAATTTCGCCGTTTGTCACGCTCAAGAGACTTGCAAAAGCCGATTCTATATTTCCTACAGCTGCAAAGGAAGCAAGGAGAATCTTACTAGATATCGAAATATTCGGCATGGATGCAATATCTGCTCTGGAGAAAGTATCAAGGATGAACCCAAACAAGGCGTTTGCAGACTTTATCGGTGGTTACGTATCCGTTTTGAAGACTGGAGGTGACGCCCTAAGTTATTTGGAGACAAAGTTGAAGGAAATTTTTGCTTTCGCTGAAGCTAAGGTGAGAAGAGGTTCAGAGTTTATAGGTACCATGGCCGAAGCATACATAATTGTCGTTGTTGTCATGGGCGTTTCTTTGACGATCCTCTGGGCGACCGAAAATCTCCTTGGTGGAATCACGACCGGTGGTGTAGGCGGTCTCGCAGGCCAAGGAGGTAACTCTCAAGCGCTCAACCCTTCTTTGATTATCATGTTCTCCCTCTTGTTTGTACCGATCATTTCAATTATTTTCATCATTGTACTTGGTAGCGCGCAAACAAGAGAACCGTTCGGTTTCGACAAGCCGTTCTATGTGTTGTTAGCTTGTCTCCCGATAGTCGCCCTTTGCTATTTCGTCCCATTTGGTCTCCCTCAATATATCCAGCTCGGTATTGGTCTCGCTATCGCTACAACTCCTCCTGCGATCATACAGATGAGGTATGTGAGTCAGAAAAAAGCCGTAGAAGCAAAACTCGCGAACTTTCTGAGAGACATTTCCGAGGTAAGGAAGACAGGTCTTGCTCCAGAGAAGACCATCGAGCAGCTTGCTAACAGACAGTATGCTGGTCTGACTCCTCATATACAGAGTATCGCATCTCAGCTGAGCTGGGGTACTCCCATACGTACAGTACTCGTTCATTTCAGAGAATCTGTGAAAAGCTGGCTTACGAAAGCAATGGCCTTTCTTTTGCTCGAAGTCGTCGATGTCGGAGGCGGCTCCTCAAAGATGTTCACCGACTTGGCAGATTTTACCGAAAAGAACGCGCTACTCGTTCAAGAAAGGCGCTCGATGGTCAGACCATACATTATGATTCCATACATCGGGGCGATCATGGTAGTCATAACAACTGCCATGATGCTATACTTTGTTAATCCTCCTGGCCTAGCATCGGCCGGCGTTCCAGCGCTCACTTCGAATGCAATACTCAAGCAGGCTACAAACATCCTTCTGATCTGCGCATTCTTCCAAGCTTGGGTTATGGGCATGGTGGCAGGAAAGATGGGTGAGGAAAGCGCCGCCGATGGATTCAAACATGCCACTCTACTGGTCGTCATAAGCATCATTGCTGTTTACGTCTCATTCCATCTCATCAATTCAATCAGCGTATAGAAGGGCCTATGTTAGTTTAGTTTTGAAGCGAATGAGCGAGCGCGGGCCACACTGTTTCTAGAGGCTTTACGCCCAACCCAAATCGATTAAAAGCAGTATCAACAGCGACACGAACTTGTCAAGAAGAGATAGCTACCGGATCGCAAGTGAGCGCGATAAGAACTGGATTGCAAGCCTCAACATATCAAAGCTCAATAACATTCTTTGGCCGCTGTATGTTGCGTTCATCTGTCTCAACTTTCTTGACATTTACACGACCAGCATAGCGCTTTCAACGCCTAACATATTTGTGGAGAAGAACATCCTCGCGGCAAGATTATTCGCTTCGAGCTTTCTTGGATTCCTTTTCGCACTCGCAGTGAAATTTGCTCCAGCTATTCCTCTATTCTACGCAGTCTTTGTAGGAGATTCTGAAAAGCATCGCTATCAGGTGAGAATAGTGAAAGTCAGTGCTCTGGCCGCCTTGATTGCTGGAGTAGCGTTCTACGGCTTTGTAGTCCTGGTTAATAACATCCCGGTGCTCATTTCAGGAACACTAGGTCACTAAGGCGACGAAATATTCCTCTTTCAGCAAGTTAAGCCGAAACGCATTCTATGAAAGAAGTGCATTTTTTCACTCGTAGCTTTCGTCAGAAATTAGGCACATCACTTCAACTTGACAGCATAAAGTTCCAGAGGATTTATTGGGTCTCCGCACAGAACTATAGAAAGGGTCACACTCCTCAAGGAGTAGATTGTCTTTGCCAAAGCTACGCTCATGCTGACAAATGCCTTTGCGAACAGTGAGTGCTATCACTATCCCTTACTGAGAGTAGTCTGTCTAGGGACTTGACATTGCACAAGAAAAATAATCAGCGTTGGATTGCTAAAAGCAATCCAAACGGCAATCGACTTATGGATGAGAGCTAGTGCTTACTGTTACTGAGTGTGTGGGAGTCGTAATGGTAGTTTGTGATCCGTTAGCTGCAGATGTATGAGGCTGTGCCGTTGCCGAAGGTATCAATGTGTAGGATCCGTTCGCACTGGTTACAGTAGGACTAATGTCGACAAGAAGTCCAGAAGTTGTATTCGGTCTGACGTTTACACCACCAGTTATTACAGATTGCACCTTTCCGCTTGGAACGCTGGCCGTGTGGTTGGTCAGTACACCCAAACTGCTATTCGCGGTCACGACAGCAGCGGTCACGTTGAACCGGACAATGTTGTAGGTTCCGTTCGGAAGCGATACAGACCCGAGAATTGTGCTTGCGTTGACGATGCTGGTCAGGTTGAGTGTTCCGCTGGATGTCACGTTGTACCATCCGGAATTATTTCCAGCGTTAGAAATGTGAACTTCTATCGCTGAATAGTTGACGTACACATCAACTACGTCTGCTGGAACATGAGGCGGATCAATCATGCTAAGTTGCAAGATTCCGGTTGAACCAGATGTGCCGCCAGTTCCATAGCTGCTTGTGCTTGAAGTTGTTTGACCCGTGGTACTTGATGCTTGGCCCGTTGTAGTGGAGCTATTGACTCCCGGGCCAATCGTACTAGTGCTACTGACGACGCTCGTATTTGTGCTCTTATTTAAGTCACCGAATGCATACATTCCTGCTACTATGAGGCCGATAGCTACTATCACGCCGACTACGCCTCCGATCATTGTTTTGCGAGATATGCTCATTATTTATCTCTCCTCGTAGATAAAGAACTGAGTCCTCTTAATGGAACGCTTTTTTGCTAAAAGCAAAAATCGTTGTACAGTCAGATCTGTATTGAAACAGCCTACTCGAAAGCGATTTCAGGACTGTACTCCTGATCCATGTCTCGCAAGATTCAGTTATAGGTCGTTGTGGATATATATCCAGCTTTGAAATACACCCCGCCATCGCATTTGTCTGAAAGATCCAAAAATTCATCATCTCCGTCAGGTGCATCACCGAACATCGATCCAAGGTTTTCGCTCAAAGGGAATACTTTGCGGGTTTACATGCACATTCTAAAAAATAAAAACAGCGATTTGATTGGCGTGAGAGAAATACAGAGAGATCTTAATCTTTCTAGCCCAACTCTTTCACGATATCATCTTGAAAAGCTACATGACATGGGTCTCTTGGGTAAAAGTGATGATGGGAGCTATTCACTCTTAAAGGAAGTGAAGGTTGACGTATTGCAACCTTTCATCACTCTTGGCACCTTCATAATTCCGAGGCTCTTCGCCTATGCGGTGATGATTTCTATTTTGTTCGCCTATATGGTTGCAGTAGTGATACCGTCTGGCAATCTGACCGAGCTAGAATTCTTTGCAATAGTTGTAGGCATCCTTTCTTTGTCCGCGCTTTGGTATGAAACATTGCGCTCTTGGAGAAATTCGCCCCAATGAAGTAACTTCTCCACGGCGGATGCAAATAAACATGATTTGAAAAACGTCCAATTACATCATCGTGCTTCCATTCCCAACCGTACAGCTTTTTTCTCTTTGACACATGAGCGTGTTACTCGAAAAAATCTATTGTACGCTTGGTAAAACTACGTAGAACTATAAACTGCCTTCTGTAACTTGCTCTCTAAGAGATGAAATAGTAAATGGTCTCAATACTAGGACTGGGAATACTGGGATCTATAGCAGGAATTGGAGCTACCTCGGTAGCCACCGGGAATGCGAGTGCAGCCATAGATGCAGCGAAACAGGTTGCGCCCCACGGGCTTCAGATAGCGTATTCACATGTCCCGTCTTGGACGCATGCCTATAAAGTCCTGCAGGAACATCTTTCGAGCTATGCCCAAAATGGAATGGTTGGCGGAAGTGGCACAGCGGGCGTCGGAACAGTTTTGAAGAAAGCGTTGGGACATGCGGGCAAAGCTCTCTTACATCACTAGATAGACTCTGTTGACTGGAGCAAAGATTTCGTCGTACATTTTTCTGCGCATGGCAGAGGGAAAGATACTCATAAACGTAACCAAACCGTCAGAAATCGATAAGGTGTTGTCGGAATACTCAAACAGCTCACAAATATCCTTCTCATATGTGCCTTCTTCCAAACCGGAGTAATGGGCACGGAAGCTGGAAAGATGGTGAAGAAAGTGCTGTTGAAGGATTCAACCATGCCACCTAAGATGCTAACCATTTTCGAATTTCTTGAGCGAACGTGCCTTCCCTTCTGCCTAACAATCTTGAATCCCGCCTTGTCTAGCGCTTTGATAACCTCTTTGCCCGAAACGGCAGAAGTCTCTAGCTCAAAGATCTATACAGTCACTTCGATGATCTATCTATTTCCGATTTTTTCAATTCAGAATGTTTCTGGGTTCTAGATGTTATTGTATGACTTCCTTGATATTCCGAAGTGCTTCGGCTTTGCTGTCTCCGTCGCTTTTGTATCCTGGAGGAGAAGGTGCGTACACAGCGTATCCGCCCTCATGTTGAGGATTTTCCAGATTCATGATCAGAATACAAACACACTTTCTGACTCTGCTTGTTTGGTCATATCACTTCCATTAAGATTTTAATATCGTAATCGTAAGAGCGCAACTGAATTGGCAACCATCACGGAATCAAAAGCCGGTAAGAAGATCGAGGACTATGATTTGCGTAATTATCCCGACTACCTACCCGGAAAACCACCACAGACTGACGTTTTGCATGGAATCGGCTATCTGGATGAAATGGAAAGGATGTGGGGAAAGAAATGGGGCTGCCAAGGAATAGGCAGACTGAGAGAAGTAGGACTCTCTAGACCCATGGAGATTGAGGCAAATCCACTCTGGGCAAAGGATCCCAAATTCTTCCTCCTGAGGCAGGGCCTAATGGACCAAAAGGCCTTCGAGGCCCTCAGGGAGCAGCACGAAGTTTATGCTAAAATACTCCAAGAAAACGGCGTGAAAATAAACTGGATCGAATTTGATGAAACTATGGGTCCGTACGGCCCAATGCGAAAGCTGTACGTCGCGAAATTCTGTTGCGTCGTCCGTGGGGGTGCGATTATTGGGAGAGCTGGTCAGTCTTCATACAGGAGAGGATGGGAGCCGCACTTGCTAAAGTTCTTTGCAAAGATAGGTTGCCCGGTACTGATGTCGATCAACGGTCACGGAATCTACGAGACTGGAGTCATAGTCCCAATCGCTGAAGACGTGCTTTTGGGGTACAACTCTTGCTCTGCAAACCAGGAAGCTCTAGAGCAGATTCAGCCGGTTCTTACTAGAGCAGGCGTGAAGGAGTTCCACACCGCGTATATGCCGACGCTGACAGAATCATTCGCCCCCTGGTCAGAGTTTCACATCGACATGTGCGTAGCTCCTGTAGATCTTGGCCTAGCCTTGGTCTACCCCGCATGCCTTGACTACCAGACCTACTCCTGGCTAAAGAGCAAACATTTCAGGTTGATAGAGATCCCCGAAGACGAGCAGAAGAGCTGCGCTCCTGCAAACTGCGTGCTACTAAAGCCCGGCAAGGTGATAATGTCCTCAGCTGCGAAGAACACAATCAAGGCGCTAAGGAAGGAAGGGATTGATGTCATAGAGTTGGACACTTCGGGGATTTCAAGAGGCGGCACAAACGGAATCTCGTGCATGACACTCCACCTCATGAGAGACCAGGGACCCAACTTAGAAGAAATCAGTCGCTAGCAAGATAATAGGTACTCTAGTGACGCGCGAATTCGAAAAACTCCAAAGCAGTCTCTTTTGCGATTGGGCCAAAGTGCCTATTGTCAAGAATCAAGAATATTAAGATCGCTTTACAGCCACAATCATACTATCTCTTCTGCGAACTGTCGCTATCGACTTCGGATATACCCATTCGTTTCGAATGCAGTCCGGGTACGTACTTGCGATCCACGAAGCGTATTCAAACCAACCGTTCTAAAAGTAGAATCTCAACAGAGTGCTAATTTCAAGACATAGAATCATATTGCCCTATTTCTGCGTGGTGTCTAGTGAAATAAAGTATGTCCGAATTCAAAGGAAAGATACTCGTCGGGGCCGCGCTGGCCATCATTGTAGCAGTTGGCCTAGCAGGAGCGACGATGTTGTTGACTCCTCAATCAGGAAGTTCAACTTCACATAGTCAGCAGTCCAGTACTACTCAAGTCCTCAGTGGACAATCAGTCATTGTCGTTCAACTGACCGATCCGCCAATAGTCCCTGTGGGAACAACGGCCTTGAATCTCACATATTCGGGAATCAGCTTACTTGCCTCAGAGCCAGTCACGAATACTTTTACGACTACATCATTGAGTTCAAGTGATTCGGTCACAAGTACATTTACTTCAACAGTGAGCTCGATAAAGAGCGGGGTCATGAGTCAGCCAGAGTCCATCTCGACTGGACAGTCAGGAACAGTAAACCTCCTTAAGCTCCAGAATATCTCGGAGACTTTGGCTTCTGCAAATCTTCCCAATGGTTCAACAATTTACTCTGTCAACTTTGACGTATCGAGTATCAACATTGCAATCAACGGCTCAACGTATGCCGTGACTCTCGCAACGGGAAGTAGCACGCTCCTAGTCACTCTCGCTAGACCAGTAACACTCCAAGGAACGAGTGCTATGCTTGTTGATCTTACACCCACCATAGTCAACACTACCTCTGGCTATCAGATGATTCCATCCGCCGTAGGGATAGTTAGATCTAACGTTAGCGGACAAGAGCAGCACATTGGTCACGAGCAATCTCTCACAAACAAAGACAATCAAGAAATCAATCAAGCGATGGGACAAGCAAACGCTAGTCTGCTTTCTCTTTCTGTCTCAGGCAACGTAACTACTTTGAAGATCTTAATTAACAATACTGGCAACGCCAATATCAGCCTAGTCGCAATAGGGGTTCAGGGCAACCTTACGACACAAATTCCTTCGTGCGGCCAACCTAGCAGCACAACATCGAATACTAGAGGACAAGATCAAACGTCTGACCACCAACACTGCGGAAGAGATTTCGGTCCTCAAGAACTGGTGTTCTTTCCCAATTCGACGCTCAGTGCAGCATCAGGCTCATCCAGTTGCGAAACTGGCACCATGGGTCTAAGCTTTGGCGGTGTGGGTGAGCATAGCGACAACAGCAGTAATCATCTACAGCTATCTCCAGATCAGTGTGTAGTTCTGACGTTTTCTGGCACAATATCCTACGGAAACCAAGCATTTGTCGTAGTTCCTTCTACTGCGTCAGGTCAGCAGTATATGGTACATGTGATTGCAACAGACAACGCCCAGATAATGCTAAACTGCACATTGCCTGTCACATCTACAAGTTGCACGCCTCTAAACAATCATGACCAGAACAACGGCGGAGACTAAACAGGACTGTGATCCTGTGCACTTTGTGTGCAGGATCACTCTCCTACCTTTCCTTTTTGTGAATGAGCGTCAAGAGAAACCACCCAAACAGGACTTTTCAGTTACACCAAAACGAAGGAATTTGAAGACTACGCCACTCAAATTAGTTCGATTCTTGTCAACATAGACAGGAACACGTTCGCGACAAGTAATCAAGTTGAAATAGTCAGTTAGCAATAATCCTAATCTCATTATCTTCAGGGTAGAATCATCAAAGTACCAATGAGCCGATTAGGAACGCACCCTGGAGCAAAAAGTGAAGGTAGACCATCTTCTTCTGACTCGTTCTGACAGCCGCATAGTTCACCTCGGTCGACCTGAGTGGGGCGAGCAAGCGAATCGACCATGCAGCTATCAGGGAAAGAATGCCGATAGCTAGAACATTGAAGTTCAGCGTCTCGTAAAAAACCAGAGCGGCTACAGCCGGAATTATGCTGGTCACAATTGAAAGCTTGATCGTTTTTTCAGCACCAATCACAATCGGTATGGTCCGTCGGCGTTGCGCTTTGTCGCCGATATAATCTGCAAGATCATTCAATGGAGAGGTCGCAAAAGCGTAGATCACAAACATAGAGCTACAAAACACAAGGTCGATGTTCACTGTTCCCGACGCAACCCCGCCAAATAGGTTAGACAGAGCTCCACCGGCTGCTATCGTCAAGGTTTTAACTATGAATCGATCTTTGAAATTGAACGGCTTTACCGAGTAGACGATTCCCAATAGTATCTCGAAAGCAATTACCAGTACGGCCATCCATCCCAAGTAAAAGGCAATTCCCATGCCTACCACGTTGAGCAGCAATATCAGTGCGAGAATTTCATTCCTTGTCACTCCCGTGAGAAGTGGTCTGGTTGGTGCGTTTATCCTATCAACTTCCAAGTCAAAGACGTCATTGAGCAAGTATATCGCGAGCGAAATTGAAAACGTCGCCAATGGGGCCAGGATTAGTACACCAGGAGCAAAGTGGCCGTGTGTTGCGATAATCACCCCAGCCAGGCTTGCAAACGTGTAAATTGTGGCCTTTTTTAACCTGGACCTTATCAACTTGGCAGATTTCACAATAGGGTTGCGTAGTTCGCTTAACTGCATGGCAAGCTAAAGCCTTGGATAGCTCACTAATGTATCTTATCCCGATATAGTTCGGCTAATCTGTACCACTTAAATCAGCAATTCTTGCATTGGCCAACCAGGAAGGTTCGGGTATGAACGCCACACTTGATTCAACGACGGTCATTCGAAGCTACCCAGACCTAGCAAGAAATCTGTATTCGATGATATCGGCAGCGAAGAACGAAATCCATCTTGCCCCGAGATACTACGAACCCTCCATCGGAAGTGTGTTACTGTCTAAATTTGCCGAGGGGTTGACTCTTAGAATCCTGGATTCAAATCCATCTGGGATAAGTTTCGAAGATCGCCTGCGAACCGTCGCTCAGCATGACACAAAAAACAGGGATCTCATTCTAAAGATACTTGCTACACCTAAGATTATTACAAGGGTCAACCGATTGGATTTCAGTTTCGCAGTGGTCGATGGCAGGCAATGCGGCTTTGAATTGGTGAATCCGACCAATCCTGACAACTTCACTCTTGCCCTGAAAGTGGACAGTCCAGACCTTGCAAAGGAGCTCATTCTAGTATTTGAGAGCATGGTCGCGTCTGCAGAACGGTCAAAACGTGTAACTACCCCGAAGAGTGCTACTTGACATATCCGGGACAAAGGTAGAAGATTCAGGAATGATAGTCCAAAGGCTAGTTGCCAAGGATAGCTCCAGTTCGCTCGCAAGGCCTCTTGTGGTCAACGGAGTCAATGTAACAGAGATTGTTGACCTTTTTGAAACCCTGGGCTACGAGTGCCAGGTTGGTGCCGAACTTGTTGGGGCTAGCGGCGTAGCGCATCCTTTCGACATCATTGCGAAGAAAGGAGTCGAGTTCATAGTCATGGATCTCATGGCTTTTAGGTCATCCATTTTAGATACACCATCTAGCGACTATGAAATCTCCGATATGCTCACCAAGAGTGTCCTTCTCATGAGAATAAAGTCATGGGACTGCAAACCCACCCAGAGAATAATACTTCACTTGTCCTCTTACCTCTGCAATGAAGACCAAGAGCTTAGTCAGCACGATCCAGTTCGAGGATTTCTAAGCCAGTTCGATATCAAGCTGATTAAATCAGCCAACATGGAACAAGCCACAAGAAAGCTCAAATCTTTTCTGTGCGAAGTGGAAATTTCTTAGATCTCAAGGCATAGCCAAAGAAAGCAGTTTGTTGCTCTCAGACTTCAAATTCTCGTAGTTTCAACGATTTTAGCTGGAGACGCGCGATTAATTGTTGCCAGAGGACAATTTTCGCACAACGAATTCTTCGATAGCTCGAGGCTCTTGATCCCTATAACTTTCGCGACTTGGTCCCCAAGTATATTTTGCAATCGTTCGATGTATTCCACATAGAACTTTGCCAAATCAGCCGCCAACGTCAAATCCGCACTTTGAAATGTTTCATTCAACACTATAGAATCGAGAGCTTTCTTACCATTCTTTCCAAAAAGTGTGAGCAGGCTAGTCTCCAAACATCTCGGATATCCGCGGCTGAAACAACGATCCACTTCATAAGAAGAGTCCGTATCAAGACAAATGTTACTATTCATCACACGACTCCTCTTTCAATTCATTTCTTTTGGCGTGATGCAAGAAACGCAGTTGCTTACATCCCTTGGCCACGTCCTGAAACACGTTCATGTATTTCAACGCGATTGCCGTTATCCAGAAAGAGCGTGGCCTAACCGGAGGCGGATATGAAGCGTGTCTGCGAAAAAAAAGTCAGACAACTGCAATGTGCCAAGGCTTGGCCGGATCCTAGGATAGTAGAGGCATGCTTCAACTCAGTCTTCAACTCGACTAGCCGATGAAAGGTTTTCATCAATAGTTATACAATGTCTACTATGCAAGCAAGGTCGAAACTGAAACGATGGGGAAATTCGTTCGGGGTGGTCGTGCCAAAGGATATTGTTGAGAAGGAGGGGCTCAAGGAGTGAGAAGAAGTGGAGATTTCTGTGAGACCGGCATCCGACATCAAAGTATTGTTTTGAAAGTACCCGTTCAAGGATCTTCTGTTGCAAAAAGATCGGATGAGGAAGGGTTGGGAGTAAGCCTTGTCGGCTGGACGCTATTTTTACGATAGTTACGCGGTGCTTGCGTATGCTAGCGTGCGTGAAACATACAAGAAATACTTCGAAGAAAGAGACGGTGTTCTTACAAAGCTCAACATTTCTGGAGGTCTTTACAGAACATTGGAGCAATATGATTTACGAGCGGCGCAGGAGATCCTGCGCAGTTTTAACAAGTACAATGTAGACTACGATCAAGAAGACATTTCTGCCTCGATGAAATTGCGACTAGATCTCAAGAGAAAGAGTTTCGACATTTCTTACGTCGACGCATTGGGCTATTATCTCTCTCAGAAGATGTGGATGAAGTTTCTCACCGGTGACAAGGCTTTCCGTGTATTGAAGGGTGTTAAATATGTCGTATAACACTAGACGATGCACGCATCATGCACTAGCCAGCTAGCAGAAGAGCAGCTGAACAGATCCAGAGTAAACCCAAGTAACATCTAGGCAGATTCTTCTCAAAGGATCCATTTCTGACAATGCCACTACAGTTGAAAAAATCATAACGAGTACGATCACTCTAGTGCTCTCGGGAATCCGAAAGTCTCGGCAAACACGGTTGTATGGTCTGGTCAGTCCAGCCTCAACTCATCTCGGTTAATGTCCACGGTCAGGATAAACCTAGAATCTTCAGACTACAAACCAGGCAAGGAAGCAAGGCAATCGAGGTTCTGTCGATTTTTTCAAGACATGGCTCGCAAAAAAGCTCTCACTAGACTAATCAATGAATCGCTCAATAAATCGATTTGCTGCTCGGTTAAAGATAGCTTCGAGAATCGTTCAGAGGTAGAGCTTGACACAATCAGAGATCCTGCTTCATGAGTTGTGTGGACCTGCCCTAACTGGACCAGTGGACCCAAGTGCAAGGGCGAGCTCTGAAAGAGCTCATCATTCAATAATTGCAAGGAAACAATTGTTATCATGCAATTCCTGCATTTGTTCCCGCAAAGACCCCTATAGTCGATCGCAATGGCGGGCGGGCGTGAAAAGTGAAAATTCAAAAGGAACAAGCTCTTACCCAACAGGATCAAATTTGCTACAACAGAGTTTTTTCACTTTGAGCAAGTATAATCAAAAAATTCATTCGCAGAGGAAGGAGTGAAAAGGTTTAAACCCTAAGTAAACGCTGATTGAATTTGCGATGCCAGAACAATCCTGCCCGGAATGCGGGGCTTCGCTTTTCTACGACTCTCCGACCAAGAGGTATGCGTGTAAGGGCTGCGGCCTGTATGTCACCAAAGACGAGCTTACTAACATCAGAGACAAGTTACACAAGGAAACTGACGAGTACAGGAAAAAAAGAGCTCAGCACGACGAGTATCTCGAATGGTGGCTGTCGAAAAAGTAGCATAGCCGAATTGAAATTGGAAAAATCCCAAAAGGACTTTTTCCAAATTATTTTGCTTTGTCGAGTGTAGCGTATGCCAACCAATCCATTTTCCAAAGACGAAAAGCAATACTCTATATTTCACGCGAGGCCAACAACAAGCTATGCAATCTAAGAAGAAGGTCGGCCCGTTCGTTAGCCATTGGCGGGATTAAAAATGCGAAATGGCTAGAAGCAAATGGTTCCTCTCTGGGTCCGAGCGGCCACAGTTTCCAATCAACGGGTCTCAACGTTCAAATTTGTGAGGTAGAACATGAAGAAATTGCGGAAGCAGCCATAGAGAATCTTTCGAGATCTGATCGAGATTGAATATGCGGCTCTTCTGTTTTTGAGTTTTCTCGAAGGCGAAATTTCGACCCTTCTCGAAAGTTTGCTGCACTGAATAGCGACACAAAATCGGAAAGAGCTAAATAAAACCGTTGAAAATATTCGTCAGGGGAAAATTGAAAACGACCGACGGAAAAGAGGCGAAATTAAAACTACTTTGTGCTGAGGTTAACTTCAATGAACACATCTTCAGGCACTCTGAGCCGCATGAGCTGGCGCATCGTGCGGTCGTCAGCGTCGAGGTCGATGAGTCTCCTATGAATTCTCATCTCCCACTTGTCCCAAGTTTTTGTTCCGTCGCCGTTTGGCGATTTCATAGTAGAAATGTTCAACTTTTTCGTGGGCAGAGGCTGAGGGCCTTTAACTTTCACACCGGTCTTTTCAGTCATGTCCCGGATCTCCTTGCAAACATCCTCGAGACCTCTGAGGTTTGTACTCGTAAGCTTCACGCGCGCAAAGGTAGCCATTTGTGCTCTTCTTCAGAGTCTTTCTCGAAACCGAGTATTTAGTGTTAACGCGAGGTAAAGCGGGCTTGTGCAGGTTAGAGGTCGCGTGGGGTAAGGAACTGGAGGACTATTCCTTTCCCGGTGGGCATCCATTTTCGAGGGAGCGGACGATTCTCTTTGCAGAATCGATCAAGAAAGAGTCTCTTGAACTCGTCAGTCCAAGAACAGCAATCGAGGAAGATCTACTCCTTTTCCACACAAGGCACTACGTCGATTACGTCAAGGAAAGATCTGAACTCGGGCAGGGCTATCTGGATCTCGGAGACACGCCTGCGTTCAAGGGAATCTTCGAAGTTTCCCTGTTCATTGTCGGGACAACTCTATTCGGTCTAGATCAGATCATCAACAAAAAGACAGACCATTTTTTCAACCCAATCGGAGGCCTCCATCATGCGATGCGGGACCGCGCCGGCGGCTTTTGCGTCTTTAACGACGCTGCGATCGCAATTGCAAGCGCCTTGAAACGTTACAAACGGGTTGCCTACATCGACATTGACGCGCATCACGGCGATGGCGTCTACTATGGATTTGAATCAGATCCCAAGGTCATAATAGGCGACATCCACGAAGATGGCAGATTCCTTTTTCCAGGAACAGGGTCATTGACCGAAACGGGAAAGGAAGCGGCAGTGGGAACAAAGTTCAACGCGCCGCTAGAACCTGGTGCGGCAGACGACAGATTTGTAGAATCATTTGACAGAATAGTAGAGTTTGTCGGGAAGCTAGAGCCTGAATTCATCTTCTTACAGTGCGGGGCCGATTCCCTTTCCGGTGATCCCATCGCACAACTAAAGTACAGCGAAAAGGCTCACGCGTACGCTGCAAGGAAACTGCACGAGATGTCGCACAGCTTATGCGATGGAAGGATCCTGGCGATGGGCGGTGGAGGCTACGAGAAGAAAAATGTGGAAAGAGCGTGGATGGCTGTCGCTAGGGAACTAGCAAAAAGTTGAGAAGACTGGGAAAAATCCCAATCTAAGCTTTTGCGACGACTTTTTCCTTTTCGGCGACGCCCTTCTCAGTGATATCCTTCACGACGCCTGCCGCTATCGTCGTTCCCATATCTCTTAACGCAAAGCGCCCTAGTTCTGGGAACTCTTTGAACGTCTCGATGCACAGCGGCCTGAGAGGCCTTATGATGACGATTGCCGCGTCTCCAGTCTTGATAGACTTTGGTTTTTCCTCCGTCGGCTGGCCAGTTCTAGGGTCTAGTTTTGCCTCGATCTCGCTAATCGTGGCTGCGACCTGGGAAGTGTGCGCATGAAGTACTGGAGTGTAACCAGCAGCTATGGCGGTTGGGTGGTGAACGACGATGATCTGTGCCCTAAAGGCTTTTGCGATTGCCGGTGGATTTGAAACTGGTCCCAAAACGGATCCTCGCTTAATTTCGCCCTTTCCGATTCCTCGTAAGTTAACGCCTATATTGTCGCCGCAACTAGCTTCCTGCATCTGGACGTGGTGAGACTCGATAGTCTTTATTTCTGCTGTAAGTCCTTCAGGCATGATGATGACGTTGTCGCCAACTTTCATCTTTCCCGTTTCAATTCTTCCGACCGGAACTGTGCCAACTCCAGTAATTGAGTAGACATCCTGCAGCGGCATACGAAGCGGCTTGTCAGTTGGCTTTGCAGGAGGCTCAAATTCATCGATTGCTTCTTTGAGTGTCGGACCCTTGTACCAAGGCATGTTTGTGCTCTTTTTGACAAGATTGTCCCCTAGCCAGCCTGAAACAGGGATGAATCGGACTTTGTCCACCTTGTATCCTACAGTCCTGAGCAACTTTTCCATTTCTGCCTTTACTTCGTTGTATCTAGATTCTTTGAATCCGATAATCGGATCGTCCATCTTGTTAATGCAGCAAACGACCTGTCTTACTCCTAGCGTGAACAGAAGGAAAGCATGTTCTCTTGTCTGACCACCCGGTCCGGTGCCGACCTCAGTTTCTCCTGACTTGCCAGAGACTAGGATGACTGCACAATCTGCTTCGGATGCACCCGTGATCATGTTCTTGATAAAGTCCCTGTGTCCTGGCGCGTCGATCAGAGTGAACGAATATTTCGGCGTCTCGAATTTCTGGAACGCGAGATCGATTGTGACTCCTCTTTCACGTTCATCCTTGAGAGAGTCCATGACCCAAGCATACTTGAAAGTGTCACCCTTTCCGGTCTTTTCAGACTCTTTAGCGAACTCGTCAATCGTACGCTGGTCTACAGCACCCATATCAAAGAGAAAGTGACCCATCGTAGTAGACTTACCATGATCAACGTGACCCGTAACTATCAAGTTCAAGTGGGGCTTATCTGCCAAATTACAAATTACACCTAAAGTAAGGGCACACTTTCCTCTCAGGCTTTTTAAACCTTGTGTGCTTTTGTGAAGGATTTCCGGACTAACGAGACGACATTGCGATTCTTTCTTGTTCGTTCTTCTTCTTTATCGAAAAACTGCTGGTGTCGTTTCTAGCTGCCATGATAATTTCGTCAGCCAAGATCTCTTCAACACTTCTCAGGGAAGAAAACGCCGCTTCTCTTAGACCCTCAGAAATGAATCGCAGAGCCAGATCAACACGTCGCGATGGTGCAATGTCAACAGCCACGTGATAGACTACACCACCGTACGCGATACGCGTCGTGTCCTCGTTGGGAGCAGTATTCTCTACTGCCCTAACTAAAACTTCTATCGGGTTCTGTTCGGTCTTTAGAGCAATGATGTCCAGTGTCGAGGCAACTATCTTCAATGCTTTCTGTTTCTTGCCACCCATTCTTCCTGCGTTCTTTGCGTACTTTTTCCCGAAATGCATGATATTGTTGGCAAGGCGCTCCACGATGTTTACTTCAAGCTTGCCAAACTTCTTGTGCTCGTGCCGACCCATTGAGGTGACAGCGATCGATGGCCTTAGCGATAAAACCTTCTGAAGTCCTAGATCTTGGATCTTGATTCCTTGCACGTCCCATTTTTCAAAGAGCAGTAATTTTGGTTCTGGCATCTAAATTACCTCCGCGGCTTTTCCTTTCTTCCGTAGACAAGTTCGTTCAAAGACACGTCGTTAACCTTGTAAACTTCATACCTGACTCCCGGAATATCGCCCATGGCGCCTCCCGTTGTTCCTCCAATACCTTGCACTCCAACCTCGTCGTGCTCATCTATGAAGTTCAGCGCTCCGTCTCCTGGAAGGAATGCTGTTACCTGTTTTCCATTCTTTACGAGTTGTATTCTAACGCAGTTCCCCGTCAAGATTCCGTTTGCAAAGAAATTGTGGCTTGAATTCTGTACTGTTATATCTTGAAGCTCTACGCCATCTTCTGGAATCTGTTGGGTATTCACAACTTTCTCCCAAACCAGTCCTTGTTTGGGAAGATTCACAGTGGCTCTTTCGAGCCAAGTATGAAATCCTTCAGATTTCGTAGTCGTGTAAAGTAGCTCTGGATTCTTGACTCCATGCCACAACCAGTAGTTCACAGTGCTCTCAGATATCCAGTCGCCCCCGTCTCTTCTCAAAATATCTGCAATTTCTCTGTAAGTCAGCCCTTTTTCTGCTCTGAGTTTCTTCGCCTTTTCGTAGTAACCATACGTCTGTGTGATTTTGAGAGCTTTGAGCTTCAGATATTCATAGGCATAGGCCGCAAGAATGCGTCTCTCAGATTGGTAAGCATAGCTAATCTTCCCAAAGAGATTTAGTAGATTTGGAATCGAAGAGCCCAATCTTACGACGATCTGGAAAGTTGTCGTACCGTCCTTACGAATCACTGATGGCTTTATTGATCTACTAGAAACTTGGACGCCAAATTCCTTAAGCAATGCTACTAGGTCATCTATGAATGCAAATCCTGCATCTATCCGTGATTCGACCTTGCTTAGAGCAAAAGTTGGACTCATGAATGTATTCTCTTTGATTCTTGGTCGCTCAAGCTCGCTTCCAAAGTACGAAGCTAAGAACTCTTTCTTCACCCATTGAGGACCATTTCTGATCCATTCAGGAACACCGTATGTGGTTGCAGCTTTGTTTCCTTCTGGAGCGCCCAAAGCGCGTAAGAGACAATACAGAGCTATAGATGAACTCGACACCGTGCTATAAGATCCTGCTATCAGTTGGGTTGATCCAGAGGACGACGAAACTATACTCTCGGCTGTTCTAGTATAAACGCGACTAGTGTGAAAACCCAACTTGTTCAAGTCCAATGAAATCTCT
Source organism: Nitrososphaerota archaeon (assembly GCA_027314685.1). Next base: position 24,754 of record DAHVAI010000337.1, read on the forward strand.
TCGAGGTCCTCGACTCGACCCGATGCTACAAACTTACCTGACTTGCCAGTCCCAGCTGTGTTGTATGAAAGATGTCCGTCTCCGAATACATGCCCCAAAATTCTCGCAATGGTGGGGAGCGAGGGATTGTCATACCTCAAAGGTAGCAAGCCGCGTTCCTTCAAGTTTCTCACTATTCTCTCTTTCTTGCTCGAAGATGGAATATTAGACAGTAGTGTTTGTTCATCCAAGATCAGAGAATTGCAATACTCTCTTTCGACAGGATTTCCAGGAAAAACAATCACTTTGTGACCTGCCCTAACGTCCCTCATGTCCTTGATTCCTGATTCAGTGTAAATAGGATGATCCCCACTCCCCTTTAGCTCAACTCCTGATTCTGTTTCTAAGCGATAAAGACCTAGGGATTTCTTTTCAGATGAGTCAAGTGAAAAATAATCAATTACTGGAGTTGGGATCACTTTGAATGTTTTCTTATCAAGGCAGGAAGCATGAACATTGTCTTGAAAATCGCCCATCTTCCCCATCGGCACATAGGTAAAGTCGCTCAAGAGGACTTTGGTATCAGGGGTAACGCATTTCCTGATTGCAGAGTTAGGCTGCTTTGACTCGATTCCGATCTTCTCCAAAACTATTCCCCTTGCTTGAGGCGAACCTTCAAGCGGATCAGCCTTCTTGTCAAGCATCAACATTCTTCTCTTATAGTATTTGTCCGACCAACGAAGACGCTGCCTCTTCTGTGCCTGCTTTCTGGCGGCAAATTCTCCGTTTGGAGACTTGGACTTGCTCAAAGTGCAAATTAGTCGTCTGATATGCTATAAAAAATTACCGACAGTCTGGGGCTGCTTAGACGGAGTTGACTATGTGAATCGTCTCTATTGAGAAGTATCTTTTTGCAAGAAGCCTCGCTTTCTCAGCGTTTCTTCCTCCCTTTCCAAGAACTGCGCCTTTTTTCTTTTCCTCAACGAAAATGGTGGCGGCCTGAGTGCCGTCAGACTTCTCGGCCATCTTGATCTCCTTGATTAACTTAGGATTTAGGCAATTCATCAGTAGTTGTTTAGGTTCTTCCGACCACTCCACCAGCTCGACCTGCCTACCCATCACTTTCTGAACTTTCTTTATCGTCTCTCCAGATTTGCCTATGGCCAACCCCATCTGGCCCTGACTAATCACGAAGATGACTCGCTCCAACTTCTGATCGAAGATGCAGTCTTTAGCTGTTGCGCCAGTAAGACTCTGGAAAAGAGACATCAAACCTAGCTCTTCCGAGCTCAGTTTTATCTTGTCGTTCAAGTGGAGGATAACGCTACACTTACTTTATCTGAACGACCATTTAGGTTATGCTTTTTCTTTTTCCTCGGCCGTCTTCTTTTTCCGGGTAGTTTTTTTGACGGCTGCCTTTTCTTTTTCTTCAGAGCCTGTCTCGGCCTTGGTCTTTTTCTTTCTAACTGCCTTGCTCTCCTTCTTTGGTGCTGATTCGGCGGGTTCCTCTTTGACCGCAGGAGTATGAGAGACCAATCCATAGTCAGCCGAATTTGTAAAGCTCTTCAAGTCAGCGTCGCCCGCTGATTTGACCGCAATCACAGACACGCGAAAAGGTATGCCGCACGCTCGCCCCAGCTCCACAGGATTTCCATTGAACTTTAGCGCCGGAATTGACAGAGACCTGCAGTCGTCCAGAATCTTCTGCGGTAGATTAGCCGACGCAGACCAGACGAGGAGTTTTGAACCCTTCACAGCGCTCATGACTTCTCGCCTGCCGACTACATACTTGCCCGTCTTTGAAGCCTTTTTTAGTTGCCTTTCGAGCTCTACATGTTCTGACATTTCTAGATACCCCTCATGAATACGTCGATCATTCCTGTACCAACCGGGATTGGCAGCCCGACTATGACGTTTTCAGTGACTCCTCTCAGTTCTTCCGTCTCGCCTCGGACTGCTGCTTCGGCCAACGTAGGAACAGTAATTTCGAATGCGGCTCTTGCAAGGACGCTCGTCTTTGTACCGGCTACTCCGTGTCGCCCAATCTGCTGCAGGAAACCCTTGCTTGTCATCAGGTCTGCAACAAGGTAAATATGGCGTATATCGACTTCCAGTCCCTGCTCTTCCAGCGTGCCTACGATCTCCTTCACGAGGGCAGATCTAGCAGCTTCAATGCCTAGCGCCTGATAAATTTCGTATATGTTGTTTGTAGTAGTCCTGCTCTTATCAACGCCTTCGATCTGCCTAACCTTCTGAAGATTAGATCCCGAAGTTTGTATCTTCCACTCATCGCCTTCCTTGACGACTGTGACCCTGTCAATGCCTGGAATTCCTTTTACTTTCTGGTTGAGTATCTTGTTCTTGTGAATGTGAAGAGACGCATAATCGACGTCTATCTTGATAGTTATGATGTTCTTTTTCTCGTCAACAGTCACTTCACGCTTTGGTGACTCGATAGCAGAAACAATATCGCTCAGCGTGCACTGGCGCTCTGCGAGCTTCTCCTTTCCGATGAACAGATAGATCTCTCCAGAAGGATCGACTTCCGCCTTGTCCACGACGCTCACGACCTTCGTGAATCTGATCAGGTTCGCGACTTTGATTGCTTTCTCGTTGGATTTTTTCGTGTCTTCATCCAGAAACACGTCCATCGACGGTGTCGCTGGTTGTTTTCTTGCGTCGACCAATTCGATAAGTCGAGGAAGACCCAGGGTAACGTCTCTTTCTTTGACTCCCGCGAAGTGGAACGTCCTGAGAGTCATTTGTGTTCCCGGTTCTCCGATGGACTGCGCCGCACCGATACCAGAAGCGTCACCTGGCTCGACCGTGCCCTTCGTGACGAGCTCCACGACTCGCTCGCAAACTTTCTCTACTGACTTGGGATCGAGTTTCGAACTCTTTAGAGCATCGTGCAAGTCCTTCCGTAGTCTAGGATTGAGCTGTTCCGAGTATTTCTCGACAGTCCTGTCAATCGTGCTTTCAGCGGCAGCCCTGGAAGAATCTGAGC
>DAHVAI010000339.1 GCA_027314685.1 Nitrososphaerota archaeon
ACTCAGATAGCCTGGCAAGAACGAGTGCGGAAATTGAGTTGCCCGACGGTATAGCGCCATCGTAAGAATCCTTTGCCCTCACAATCAGGTCTTTATCAGCCCGTGATAGAAAGAAACCTCCGTTTGGATCATGGAAATCGATTATCATCAAGTCACAGATCTCTGCCGCCTTGATCAAGTATTTTGGATCAAAGCTTGCTTCGTAAATGTCCAGCAAACCATTTATGAAAAATGCATAGTCTTCCAAAAGACCCGTGCCACTGGCCGTTCCTTCCTTGTGGATTCGCATCACGCCATCCACATGCGAAGCATCGCTCAGTAGGTAATCGGCTGCCCTAACCGCCAACGCCAAGTATTCCTTTTCGTTGAAAGCACAATAGGCTCTAGCAAGCGCAGATATCATCAATCCGTTCCAAGAAGTGATGATTTTCGTGTCAGTCGGTGGCTTGCTTCGATTGCTCCTATACGATAGCATCTGCAATGATGCTCTGTGTATTATCTCTGCCAGATTCTTTTCATCCAGACCATATTTTCTCGCGACTTCAGACATCGGTTTGCGAGTCAGGATCGTCTTTGAACGTTCGAAATTTCCTTCGTTAGTCACTGAAAAGAAACTCGCTATAACTTCAGCCTCTTCAATTCTTTCTTTCAGCGATTCCTTAACTTCCTCAGGGGTCCAGAGATAGTAGAAACCTTCTCCTTCCGGGCTATCTGCATCCTGGGAGGAATAAAAGCCACCCTCGCTCGCAACAAGCTCTCTCTTTGCCCATGCGATGGTCTCCTTTACAACTTGCTCGTAATCAGGATTCCTAGTAGCAAGAAAAGCTTCGGTATACGCCAATATCATTAGGGCGTTGTCATAAAGCATTTTTTCAAAATGTGGTACAAGCCAGTATCTATCGGTAGAGTATCTGTGAAATCCACCGCCGATTTGATCGTAAATTCCTCCCGCGAGTATATGATCCAGAGTCTTCGTGACCATGCTCAAAGCTAGTTTCGAAGATTTGAGATTCCAGTACCTCATGAGAAAGAACAGGTTCGATGGCATAGGGAATTTTGGCGCGCCACCAAAACCGCCGTATCGTTCGTCAAACATGCCCACTAAATTAGAGTAGCATTCTTCAACCAAAGAGAGGTCCAGTTTGTCACCTGCGCTTTTTTTGAATTCGTAATTCTCCCGCAGTGCATTCTTCAGTTGCACAGCTGAGTCTACTACATTCTTTCTTTCAGTTCTCCACGAACCACTTATCCCCTTCAGTATGTTAATGAAACTGGGCATTCCAGATCTTGGACTTGGTGGGAAATACGTGCCGCCAAAAAATGGATCGAGTTCAGGGGTTAGAAACACGCTCAGCGGCCATCCGCCCGAGCCAGTTATGCTCACGACTGCTTTCATGTATATTTCATCTACATCAGGGCGCTCTTCTCGATCCACCTTGACGCTGACAAAATTCTCGTTTAGAAATCTAGCGATGTCGGGATCCTCAAAGGACTCATGCGCCATAACATGACACCAATGGCATGATGAATATCCGATGCTCAAGAAAATAGGTTTGTTCTCGTGTTTTGCTTTCTGAAAAGCTTCCGCACCCCAAGGATACCACTCTACAGGGTTATAGGCGTGTTGGAGCAAATACGGGCTCCTTTCGCCCGCCAGTCTATTCGCCTTCTTATCGCCAGCCAATGTGTGTAGTCGCTTCACTTTCAAGCTGAAAGTACTTTAAGCTGTCTCTGAAATGTTTGAAATAGTTGACAGAAGAAAACACTTCGAAAACGCCATTCGAATACGTTTTAGTGTACAAAGTTTCCGACCTGCTGCTCGCGGTGAGGATCGAAGAGATCTGCCGTGCGAAGGGAAGACAATTTTCGAGAGTAAACGCTTTCGATGCATTGGTAACGAATCTAAATGATCATAGTTTGCTAGTTTGTGATCTGACAGTAGTGTCCCAGGACCTAGTTTCATTGAAGAAGATTTCGGAACAAAGATCTTGCAAGATCTTTGGCTATTATCCACATGTCGACAAGGAGACCGAAAATCTAGCGAGATCTACTGAGATTGATTTTGTTGTTCCCCGCTCGGCCCTACAATCAAAGCTGCGATCGTTGCTTAGCTAGGACACCTAATTGTTTTTCAGAGAATCCGCGCGCTTCATAGCTTGCATCTCGCGATCTCTGATTACAGGTCCTAGAGACTGTAACCATGAATCCCCATCCTTCACCCTCCAATCATCTAGGCATTTTTGCATCAATTCATCCGAGCCCATCTGTTCCAACTCGAATTTGAAGGAAAACGGGCAGTCAAACATAACAAGTACTATTTGTTTTTCCGAATGATCTACAGCCTCTACGCGCGAATCTTCTTCTGCCTTGCAGAACGGACAGCGTAGTGTCAAATCGCATTTCTGACTCACCGGTAGACTCAAAAGGATTTTCAGACAATCACGTGCATAAATATCCGATTCACATACACCATCTCAATTTGCTAAGATACTCCATATCGTTGGAAGAACCGAATTCACACTATTTTGAAGTCGTAATTGACATCCTCGATATCCCCAGTATGTCAGATAGGAGACACTTGCATCTTGTAATGCCTACCTGGACTCCGGGATCGTATCTCATAAGGGAATTTTCGAAGAATGTTCTCGATCTTGTTGCCTTTGACATTGATGAGGACAAAGCGCTTGAATCGAGAAAGATATCTAAGAACGCTTGGGAGGTAGAAACTTCTGATGCGATCAATGTTAGAGTGAAGTATCGCATTTATGCCTTTGAGTTGACGGTAGATACAAGCTACATGGACAATTTGCATGCCATAATCAACGGTGCCAGCGCGTTCATGTATGTTGAAGGGATGCAGGATCAAGAGTCTGAACTGACCGTCATACCACCAGATAATTGGCATAACATTGCGACGGGTCTTGAGCCCAAGGCGATTAATGAAAACGGCACCTGGACGTTCAAAGTCCCCAATTATGACATCCTAGTCGATTCGCCGATTGAGGTTGGAAACCAGAAGATTAGCAGTTTTGACGTGCAGGGGATCAGACACGACATATCATTATTCAGTCGTAGAGAATTCGAAGACCAAAAACTAGTCTCTGACATCAAGAAGATTGTCGAAAGTACAATTCCTGTTTTTGGCCATGTCCCTTACAAGCGATATTTGTTCCTAGTTGATATCCTTGGAGAAAACATGGGTGGTCTGGAACACCTCAACAGCACACATTGTATCGCATCCATGTACCGATTTGAACCCACTCAGGAATACGAACAGATGTTATCCCTTTTCAGTCATGAATTCTTCCATGCATGGAACGTAAAACGGATGAGACCGTTTGGCCTCGGCCCGTTCAACTATACGTCAGAGACGTACACAAAGTCACTTTGGATTGCCGAGGGCATCACGAGCTATTACGATGACTTGTTACTCAGACGCGCTAAAATATACAGTGTTGGAGACTACCTTGACTCACTTTGTACCAACATCAATATTCTCAAGTCTTTGCCAGGTAGCAAATGGCAAAGCGCGGAAGAATCCAGTTTTGACACATGGATTAAACATTACAGACCTAACGAGAATGCTCCAAATGTCCAGTCGTCATACTACTTCCAGGGCGCGGTAGTGGGTTGGATGCTCGACATGCATATCAGAAAGAGTACGGAATCGACCAAGAGTCTCGATGACGCACTGCGCACACTCTACAATGACAGCTATCTGAAGGAAAATCGCGGATACAAAGACGGAGAGCTCGAAAAGATCTGCTTTGACCTGACAGGAGATCGCGCTGTCAAAGAAATCTTTGATTCCCGCGTTCGAGGGAGAAATGATGTCGACTATGATAACTATCTTGCCTATGCAGGATTGAAACTGACCCCCAAGAAAAAACAAGATGAATCGGGTTTTCTTGGAGTGAAGGTTCAACAAGAAGGCGGCAAGCTGTCAGTTGCAACTGTTTTATCAGACACGCCCGCCCAGGAGTGCGGTCTCGTAGCATCTGACGAGATCATTGCGATTGACGGACTTCGTATGGATTCATCGAAGTTATCATGGTATATCTCAAATAGAAATCCAGGGAACCCGATTCAACTCTTGATATCCAGGACTGGGGCGTTGCTAGAGCTGTCCACAGAGATTGTGTCCAAACCCATTCTTGAGTATAGGATACAAAAAGCGGCTGAGGCCTCTGATGCGCAAAAGGCAGTTTTCAAAGGCTGGCTGGCCGAGAATTGGGACTCCGAAATCATTTACGAAGATTATGCTCCGTCACCATCGAAGAGAAACTTGTTTGATTATGTCTGATCGCGCAAGTTTTAAGTCTGATATAAGCAGTCACGGTTATAATCTAGAAAAACCAAAGATTACAGGATTGGGGATAAATGGGAAAGCGAAAAGTGCTCAATGAAGCACAACTAAAGGAAATGGTTCTCGCTGGAGAAGGCGAGATGTACGGTCAAGTAGTGAAACTAGTTGGAAGCGATCATTTGATGGTCAAATGCGCGGACGGCAAGACTCGTCTTGGGAGGATCCGTGGCAAGATTCGAAGGCGTGTTTGGATCCGTCTCGGAGACATTGTTCTTCTTGTTCCATGGGATTTCAAGGCCGCCGATAGGTGCGACATTATCTGGCGGTATACGGTATCGCAGATGGAATGGCTCAGGGCCCAAGGAATGCTGCCCCCGGACTTTTAGAGCAAGTGTGAGTGTAGACCAGAAACAAGCGCGGTTGGGTCAGTTACTCCAGCCGCCATCAGCTCTCTTCTGTCAAATGCGCAGAGAACGCTTACCTTCATAGTGTCAATTGTCTTGTTCAGCATTCCATCGAATTCGATGTACTTTTGGAGATATCCTTTTCGTACTAGCATATCGGTTTCAAATATCAGAAACACGCTCGAGTAGCCTGCCGCTGTTGCGTCTTCTTGCGACTGTTCCACCTCATTTGAGAGCTGGTCCAGCGACTTAAATTGAGGCCGACGCTCGTTAGTGAGAAACCACTCTTCTGAATCTAGTATCTTCATTCTCTTGCTCTTTTGATAAAACGCAACATCAAAGCCCGTATCTATTAGCGAGAGACGTATTCCTTTCGTGCCTTGTTTTCCGGCGACGTAAACTACGGCTGCATTCCTTGTATTAACTGTTTCCTTGCATAAAGAAAAGAGTCTTGATTGCTTTTCATCATGCGCGTCAAAAATATATCCGGTGTGTGCTTTTACGTCGTGAGCACCCATTCTACCAAACGCTCTTGGAATTTCAGTGCTCGCGTTAGACATCAGATATCCAGTTCTCGGCTTTGTTTTATAGTATGCTGTTCAATAATCTTAATGTTTTCTATAGATGCGATTCTAGTCAATTTCGCTGAAACATTGGTACTGATCGAATTTCCATTCTTACTCTAAATTGCGACTCTGTTCTATTCTATAGCACTAAATATAGCAAACACTGTCAGACTCAGGGTTTTCTTAATGTCCGTGACACAGAGTATCAGGAAACGAGGTCTGGCGTCAGCGTCTGGAGACACGCGAAAAAGAGTTGCCCGTGCTGGCGGAGAAGCGGCTCATGAGCAGCGAGGGCTGCAAGCTGCAGATTGGGAAACAAGGCGCGAGGTTGCTAGAAAAGGCGGACTTGCAAGGGGTCTTCAGAGAAGGAAAGCGAAACTCGAAAGTCAAGGAGAGATTTTGCTTGATTCAATACCTGCATAGGTTCACTCAGGTATACCCTTCCTGAACAGTCTGCTACGAAATGCTTTTCGCTCCGTACTTTCAAGTTTGACGCAGTGTTCGTGAACGAGCACACTTCTGCGTCTTCCTTTGAGTATTCTATTCACCGTCTCCGTCGGTTCGCTTTTTGCTAACGCAACTCCGCAAACAAAGCAGGTAAACTCTGATCTGTGCTGATCCATGAGATCCAGATAGATTAGCGCAAAGAATGCTGGTATCGTGATCATGTGAAGCATTGCTATGAGCATTATGTTCGCGACAACACCCGCTTCGATTGTAAGAGCGATGTCAAAAGCAAACAGGAGAAATATCATTCTGCTTATGGAAAAGGAGCTTTCAAACCAGAGAAACAGCCAGAGTAAGGCAAAACAGAAAGATGTAACGATGTAGACTATGTTGGCCGATATCATGGCTTTTGCACAAGAGCATGTCAGGGACTGCTGATCCGCGGTGTCAGAGGACTGATCGTTACTTCTTTTTTCTTTAACCAGGATAATCCCTTAACGAAGACTTCAATGTTCTCCACGTTAGTCAGAGTAGGTATTCCGAGCTCCACCGCCTTCCTTCTAATCTTGTAATCATCTTCTTGCATCTCTGCGAACTTTTCCAGAGCCATGCTACTCGGTATGTTTATGATCAAATCGATCTTTCTTTCCGCGAGAAAGTCGCTAATGTTCGGCTTCCGTTCCTTTTCCATCATCTTATACAGGATAGTTACGTCGACCAGTCCGTGCTTGGTCAGGAACTCTGCGGTGTGTTCTGTCGCGAAGATCTTGTATCCCATCTCAGCGAGCTTTCTGACTGAATTTAGCGTATTCCGCTTCAGCTCCGTTCCTCCGACGCTAATCAGAACATTACCATTCATCGGAATTTTATACCCCGAGGATGCAAGCGCCTTGCAATAGGCGTCGAAAAAGTTCTCTCCAAAGCATGCAACTTCACCTGTGGACTGCATCTCAACTCCAAGCAACGGATCTGCTCCTTCAAGCTGCATGAACGAGAATTGTGGTATTTTAACTCCAACTTTGAATACAGTCGGTCTAACAACGAGATATTTCTCGATTGTATCTCCAAGGATAGCGTCTGCACCCGCGTCTAACAAATTGACTCCGTTCATCTTTGAAACAAATGGCATCGATCTGCTTGCTCTGAGATTGCATTCAATCACAAGGACTTCACCGGCCTTTACTATGTACTGCACGTTGAATGGACCTATAATGTTGAGCGCCTTTGCTATTCTTTGCGTGTAATCTATGATCTTGGAC
>DAHVAI010000340.1 GCA_027314685.1 Nitrososphaerota archaeon
TCTCAGATACATCGTGTATCCTATAACTCCGTGCTCCTGTGGGGTTAATCCCGAATGCAAAGACGACATTGCGGTTGCAGTAGTGGAGGGAAACACCGAAGTGATATTGAACTGGAGAGCGTTACTGCAAATCTTTTCGTATGAAGGTAATGAGAAGGCGTGTCTAGCGCTCTGGACTAGCTTTGTGCCAAGGCCATCGAGCAACAAGAGTACGATGTGCTTTGAATCAAGTTCATCCACACCCGGATGCTTTAGTGTGCGATTGGAACGAGCTCCAAGAAATTTTGCCACCGTCTCCGGTACGTTAGCGATGGACTGCCCATCGTAACGCGGTTTCACAAACTTGGCATCCAGAGGTTTGCGTTCGCTTTTGGACCTTGACATACCCAGACCATCACAAGATTAATTTTAGGCATATTGGTGGGCGTGGGCGGATTCGAACCGCCGATTCCCGCTGTGTGAGAGCGGTGTCTTAGACCAGCTGGACCACACGCCCAGACGGTCAGACTACTAGCCTTCGAGTTTTTAATGTATTGAGGAGTTCTACTTCTTCACGCCGAGAGCACGGTTCTTGAGGCGGAGAGCCTCATGTTTACATTTTCTACATCTTGTCGCTGAAATCGAGTTTTTGCTACCGCAAACAAGGCAGATCTTGAAGAATAATCTTCTGTTCTGTGCAATCTGTTTCTTGGCAGCATCTGTAATCGGCATTCCAAAATTCACTACTTGTTTTAGAGATGTTACCCTTTTCTTCTGCGCATTTAACCTTTAAGTCTTGAAGTTATCAGAGGCCATAGAAGCACTATCGTTTTTCCACCAAGTCTAGTAACCTTTTAACAGCATTCGTGAATTTTAAGACAAGAGACGCTCGTTTCTCTTCTTGAGGTTGCCAGAATTGAAAATTCACGAGTACCAAGCAAGAGCTTTATTCGAAGAAAAAGACATTCCAGTTCCGAAGGCCTTTCTATGTGGGACAGCAGATGAGGTAAAGACAGCTGCTGCAAAGATTGGAAAACCTGTGGTTGTAAAAGCCCAGATACTTGTAGCTGGAAGAGGCAAAGCTGGAGGTGTCAAACTTGCTTCTACGCCCGAAGATGCTTATCTTTTGGCCAAGTTAATGATTGGATCACATATCAAAGGGATACAGGTGACATCAGTTCTCACGGTTGAAGCTGAAAGGCCTGCTAAAGAGCTCTACATTGGATTCACACTGGACAGAGCTATAAGGAAGCCAGTTCTAATAGCTAGTTCCGAAGGCGGCATCGATTTGGAGGAACTGGCGCGCACAAATCCTGAAAAGATCTACCGCAAGGAAGTGGACCCAATATTGGGCCTTCACCCTTATCAAGCCCGAGATGCTGCGCTCGCTATTGGACTTTCTGGAAGGACGGCGGCTGATTTCGCCTCGGTTGCCCAGAAAATCTTTCAGATATTTGTTGAAGTGGACTCAGACTTAGCTGAATCAAATCCACTAGCGGTCAGGACTGATGGTTCCCTTGTCGCGCTGGATGCAAGGCTGACTTTGGATGACAATGCCGTATTTCGCCATGCCAAGTACAGAACTACGGATGATGAACTAACCGCCATTGAGAGGGAAGCAAAGGAAGCAGACCTAGCTTTCGTCCAATTGGATGGTGATATTGGAATAATAGGTAATGGTGCTGGCCTCGTGATGGCAACTCTGGATGTCGTAGCTCACTTTGGAGGAAAACCTGCGAATTTCCTTGATATGGGAGGTGGGTCAAGCGCAGAAAGTGTCTACAAAGCAGTCAAGCTTTGCCTGAAACAGCGGAACCTGAAGGCTGTCTTTGTCAATATTCTAGGCGGCATCACAAAATGCGACGATGTTGCTAATGGACTCATTAGGGCCTTGAAGGAGACCGACTTGAAAGTGCCTTTCACTGTTAGGATGGTTGGAACTAATGAGGAAGAAGGGAGAAAGATACTCAATGAAAATGGAATCGCGTTTCTTGATTCAATGGAAACAGCTGCACAAGCTGTTGTGAGATCTGCTGGCGAGTGAAGATGGAAAAATGACAATAATTGTCGATAAGAACACGAGACTAGTGGTTCAGGGGATTACCGGAAAAGAAGGAAGTGGTCACACGTTATCAATGTTGAGATATGGGACAAAGGTTGTCGCTGGAGTCACCCCGGGCAAGGCAGGAGAACAAGTCGGAGGAGTTCCAGTTTACAATAGCTTGAAAGATGCTATGAATGCGCATCCCGAAATAAACGCAACCATCATCTTCGTACCTGCGGCTTACAATGCAGACACCGTTTACGAGGCGATCGACACTGGTTTGAAATTAGTGATTGACATCACAGAACATGTTCCGGTACACGACTCTCTAAAGTTCATAAACTACGCGCGGTCAAAAGGTGTTACCGTAATTGGCCCAAATTGCCCAGGTATAATTTCGCCGGGAGAGGCAAAAGTAGGAATAATGCCAGGTCAGATCTTCTCAAAAGGAGATATCGGAATAGTTTCGAGAAGCGGGACTCTTACATATGAAATAGCATGGGTCCTGACAAAGGCCGGAATGGGTCAATCTACTGCTGTGGGAATCGGTGGCGACCCAATAATTGGCAGAGATTCCGTTGAAGTGATCGAGATGTTCGAAAACGATCCCGGAACAAAATCGCTCGTAGTCATTGGAGAGATCGGCGGTGATGCCGAGGAGAGACTTGCTGCCAGAATAAGAGAGAAGGGCATGAAAAAGCCTATTGTTTCCTTCATCGCGGGGAGGCAAGCCCCGCCTGGAAAGAGGATGGGACATGCTGGTGCAATAATCTCAATGGGCTCAGGTTCCGCTGCCGACAAGATAAAAGCGTTAGAATCTGTTGGTATAAAGGTTGCAGAACTTCCGTCGCAGATTCCGAACCTAATCAAAGCAGCCAATATCTAGCTGGCCAAGAAAATATTTTCTACCAGTAACAGATTTAAAGCCAAAGTGAGGGAGTATTGATCCCTCAATTTGAAAACGCCGATCTGTTCCTTTGATGCGCGAACTGGAGTGTTGTGCCCCAAATGTGATGGGCGTCTTAGATCGGGCCAGATTTCTCAGGCGGATGTTGACGTATCGATCAAACTTGCGAAAGCTGCAGAAAAATCAAGCGACGTGAGTAAGATCAACCTTGCAAGAGCCGTAGGTGTTGGAAATGACTACCTACTGGTGCTAGAGCCCGGAAGCCTTGCTCCTTTGAGACTTGACGGAGAGCTGCATAAGACACTCCAAAACACCCTCGGCGGGAAAGTCTGGCTAACGGAATCAGACACCACTGAAAGAAAGGAGCTCGAAGACTTGTTTTTCCCGATCAGGGTTGCCAACGTGAACACAGTCTGGTTGCCAGACGGTAGCAAGATGACAAAAGTGCTTATCTCGGGCAAGAAGACTGACAGATTCCCTCATGACACAGAGATGATCTCAAGGATACTGAAGGAGACCAGAGAAATGGATCTCATGGTTGAATTCGAAAAGCTTTGAGAGCCCAGGTTACTATCGAGGTTTGTAGCATCATTGATCAGAACTCACTATGTTTCAGAAGTGTTAGCCAATCTCGGCAAAGAGGTGGTGATCGCAGGCTGGGTGGACAATGTGAAGGAGTTACCCAACCTTAGATTCGTGATACTTAGAGATAGAACTGGGGTAGCCCAAGTTACCATACACAAGAAAGAATCTCCTCAAGAACTCGTTGCACTAACGGAGAAGCTCAATCTTCAGGATGTAATTTCTGTTGAAGCATTCGTGCCAGAGAAACAGATAGCGAAGATCGGCCCGGAGGTTAAGCCAAAATCAATCAGCGTACTGAACAAGTCGGAGACACCTCTTCCTATCGACATTACCGGAACTAGCGAGACTCAACTAGACACTAGACTTGACTGTAGAGTACTCGATCTGCGGACTCCACGAAGTTTGGCCATACTGCAGATAGAGGCGAAATTCCTAGAAGGTCTTGAGGAGTATCTTCGCATGAATGGTTTCATCCAAGTGTTTACGCCTGCAATTCTCGGGGGCTTGAGCGAAGGAGGATCAGAGGTCTTCAAGATTGACTATTTCGGAAGCGATGCCTTCCTAAGACAAGATCCTCAGCTTCACAGACAGCTTGCGATTGCCGGTGGGCTAGACAGAATATATGATCTGGGTCCAAATTGGAGGGCAGAAACCTCCCATACGCCGAGGCATCTTTGTGAACACAGAGCCTGCGCCGTCGAACTGGGCTTCATCAAGGACGAAATGGACACACAGCGGATCCAAGAAGAGCTTATGGTGCACGCATTGAACAAAGTAGTGAAAGAGTCGAAGGAACAACTTGATCTCATCAGTGCAAAAGTGGAAGTTCCAAAGACTCCATTTCCTGAGGTGAGGTTTCCTAACATTTACGAAATTTTGAAAGAATATGGAAAGGCTGTACCCTTTGGCGAAGAACCCGATCGAGAAGGAGAAGCTATTCTTGCAAAGCATGTGAAGGAAAAAACAGGTAGCGATATTTTCTTCATGAATCGGTTTCCATCAAAGGTAAAGCCGTTCTATGTGATGCGGGTCGATGATGAACCGCAATGGGCACGAAGCGTCGATATGATCTATCGAGGCATGGAGCTCTCCTCAGGAGGGCAGAGAGAACACAGGCATGCCAATTTGATTGCGCAGGTTAGAGAGAAAGGTATGAAGGAGTCACAAATAGAGTGGTTCACAAACAACTTCAGGTACGGTGTCCCGCCTCACGGGGGATTCGCAATCGGTATAGAGCGAACTGTAATGCAAATGCTAGGTGTAGAGAATATACGTGAAGTCTGCTTATTCCCTAGGACTCCAGAACGACTCAGACCCTAGGTTCTTATGTCCTGAAGGAACCATTCTGACGGCAGCTCTCGGCCGAATCCTCTCTTTCTGGCCTCTTCGTAGATTTTCCCTGCCACGGCTGTGAACTGTACTCCTGTTCCCTCTCCAAAAAACATTGTGATTTGTCGATTGTCTGTCCTGCCGAAGCTCTTTCCGATCAGGATTTCAGTCAAGGGTACAACCTTGCTGCTATCAACTTTGAGTGCGAAATCTTGTCCTAGCATAGTGCCGCTAGGTGCTTTGGGAAATGTGGAGGAGGCAACCAGATGTGTTGGGATTCCTGTCCTATAGTGCACATAGCGATCTATTCTCTCAAACGCATTGCTGTCTATCTCAAATTGAGTAACCTCACTCAGGTGCATTCCCTCTTCCAACCATTCTGCCCGGATTACAGGTTCGAGTGATGTAGTACAAGCAGAAACAATATCTGCCCCCTTCATTGCTCTACGAGTATCATCGGTCACCTCCACCTTTGAATTTTGTAGCTCCTCACGTAGTCCAGTTGCAAACTTTTCTCTGTGTTCCCTGTTAGGGCTGTACACTCTGATCAAGTCAATAGAGCGGACAAGCGAGAGCGCTACCGCGTGGGAGAAAGCCATTCCACCTGATCCAATTATGCACAGAATTCTGCTATCCTTTTTCGACGAATACTTCGCCCCTAGCGCATAAGTCGCACCAACACGCATATGCTGAAGGTGTCCGTCGTTTAGGATGGCGAGTAATTCTCCGTTTAGCGAGCTGTATAGAAAGACCAGACCGCAAAAGTTACCCAGGCTTCCCGCGTACTTTTCAGAAACTTTTGACCCTAGCGAAGTCCGGACTGAACGCTCCATGTCGGAGCGGATCCTAATGGCTACATAGTGCGACTTTGTGATGCCGCCTTCAATTGAAACGTAGTTATGCCATAGCTCAGGGTCTGACGTGGGAATATGCAAGATACTCTTGTTTCGATTTACTGCCTTCCCAAGTGCTTCTTCCCTTATTGCATCTTCAAGTAGTTCCAGGCACTCATTCATGTTAATCAAAGAGCGCTGATCGATATTATTGATTAGTAGAACCATTTAGGTGGCGCCTGTTGTTTGCTGCGCTTCGGTAGCTAATGTGCTTTAGGGCCGACAGTCGAATTTCAGGAAATCGAAAAAGTATACACAATGAAGTCGCTTGGGTTCAACTGAGAACTACATCTCGAGAGACGCGACAATTATATCAGTAAAAAGACCCATTCGGAATATCATCCGCGGAATCCTGCCAACCTTTTTGAACCCGATTTTTTCGTACAAATGAATAGCGCCCAGGTTTGTCGCAAATACCTCTGGTTCAATTGTCATTATTTCGACTTCTCTAGATTCCCTACGATGGTCTGCAACATTTCACTACCTATGCTTAAATCTCTGTAATCTCTCAAAATCGAGATACCCAGTTTACCGTGTTTGTACTCGTCACTGGAGATTTCTCTCATCGATTCTGAGTCTCCAACTAGTTTTCGTCCACAATCGAGACAACGCTGATCTGCTGACCCAATTCAATTCTGGCGAGCTTTCTTGCCAGCTATTCGCTCTCGGTCTCCAGGGTCTGCCTTTTGTCCAAGATAACAACGCCGATACTAGGATTAACGTCTCTCTCGTCGACGAGACTGTAAGCAAGTTCAACGCAGTCATCAAGGTCTTCCCATCTTATAGAACGCAGTGTTACAACTTTGCCATTCCTAGCACGGAACTGCCTGTATGCTGGGCTCGCTTTCATCAACGTTAAGTCATAGCGAAAATATTTCTGCATTTCCAGAAGTAACGAATTTACCGCTAGAGCGCTTTGAAATTCTCTGCCCAGTTGGAGTAAGCTTTCAGCATCTCAGTAGAGACGCTTGGTCTTCTAGACCTCAGTATCTCCTTGAAGTCTTTAACGTCTATTGGGCGAGGTTGTGTATCCTTGTCCTCACCTCCTGATTGATCGAACAGTTCTGAGACGACTCTTAGCTGGACGGATTGGCAGATATCTCTCATGTCCGAGCCAGAGTACCCCTCTGCCATTTTTGAAATATCGTCGATCTTCAGTTCTGAGTCCATCTTGAGTGGAGCGGTATACTGTTTAAGCATCTGTGTCCGGGCCCTGATGTCAGGAAGAGGTACGTAGATTCTTTTCTGGAATCTTCTGAGAAAAGGCCAATCCAGTGCCCATGGTTTATTCGTCGCGCCGATGATGTAAAGATGAAGATTCTTTCCCTTATCGGCGATTCCATCCATTTCCTTAAGAAATTGGTTCCGTACACGTATTTCGCCGCCAACCTCGTTTGATCTTGAACCCAAGATCGAATCCAATTCGTCAATGAATACAATTACAGATTTGGCTTCCTTCTCCAGAAGCTTTCTCGCAGAATTGAACAACTTCGCCACGTTCTTCTCTCCTTCGCCCAACCACTTTGACATTATCGACGCGGCATCTACTGTGATGAAATAACTATCAATCTCTGAGGCGGTCGCAGCAGCAAGTAATGTCTTTCCGCAACCAGGTGGACCGTACATCAACAAACCTCGTGGCCAGCCCAAAGGGAACAAATCCGGCCTCTGGACAGGAAATATGATTGATTCGCGCAATGCCTTTTTTGCGTCGTCCAAGCCGACAACTTCATCCCACTGGATGTTCGGTTTTTCCTTCATTATCAGGTCGTTGTAGTTTGCCTTTAGTTGTTGGACTACGGCAGGACCACTCTTGTCATCAGGCTCGCTCGACGGTACTGAATCAGGAGCTGTGCCAGCTCTCCTCGGAGGCTGGAAGGTGAACCCATCTGTAGTATCGTCGTTCGCAGGGGGCTCAATTCCATGTGCAGCTTGGAGTGCCTTTATTCTCTCCTGATACAGTTCTGCTCTTTTGAGATACATGCTGTTAAGCTTGTAATCCGGATACAATCGTGCGAGCTGGACGAGAGTCTGAATGGCACTCTGGTAGTTCTTGATTGCCATCCCTCTGGCTCCCTGCGAATCAAAACGAATAGCTTCAGAAGCGTACTTTTGTGCTGCACCTTCCAACACTTTTGCCGCGTTTTCTGTCAATTCTTGTTATCTCTCTTGTGTTATTTTTTCTGCTTCCCTTGGGAAGAAGAATTGGATGCGAAACTCTCATCGGCGAGCACTTTGATATACGCTTGTTCAACAAGATCGACTGGGAGATTCAGTTGAGCTGACGCGTTTTCGATGTCTATCTTGGAGCTATCTGAGCGTCTAAGGTAATCCCTGACGGCAGTTTCAGTGTTTACTGGCGGCTCTTCGTATGAAGAATAGAGAATTGGCTTGAACTCTTCCGAGTCCTCATCGTCGCCTTCCGTGGCAAGAAGCGCGACCTTCTTTGTCTGCTCGAAGATGGATTTTGAATTCCTCTCTCTTGTTTGAATCGACCTTGGAAGATCCGAGAGTTCCTGAGTGCGCTCGGCTATTAGCTGCTGGGCTTTCTGGAAAATCTCTGTTGGAGAGTCCCCGAGGGATAGTGTCACATTCGGTGAAACCATTCCAAGTTCCACCAAGATGTTGGAGAAAGAATCGTTAATTTCCGAGGCAGCCTGCTCAAGGTTCGGTGCTACTTCAGAAACCGACTTGCCTATCTTTCTGACAGCCTTGAATGCGTTCGTGAGAACGTACATGATGTCACCGACATCTCTGATCGTCTCCAATCGTACGCTGATGTGTAGAAGTGCAAGCTCAGAGGCGTTAACCGCCTGTCCGATCTTGTGAAGCTCAAAGTGCTCACCAGCTAGAACCCTCGCGCGCATTTCATCATGTTTTTCAATTGCCCGAACTGTGGAATCAAACATCAATCTCCTTCTTTCTTCGAGCCTGAATCTTAACTGCTCGAGTTCTTTTCGCTGAACCTCGATCTGTCTAATAGCAATGCTGATCTTTTCCTTTACGCTCTTGTCAGCATCTGGTGCAAAAACGCCTAGTGAGGGAGTCATGAGCCAAATCTAAACTCTATGCGGGCCCTCGTTCAATGTTATGGTTCAATTCTTTCAAAGCTTGGGTGCTCTTGTCTTGGCAAAAATTCCTGATGACAGCCGATCCGCAATTCGAAAGGAATCATCCCCCTTCGATCGCGTCTCCACTGTCATCAAGTCTAGTTCATGTGGACCAGAAATAGTGAGCAGCTTGCAGAAATGAGAGAGCTGCGCTCAACGCGACAGCTCGCCCCACCTCTGATTAGCTTTCACTAGTTGAAGCCGGCCGACTCGGTTCCAGTTGGAACTGAGCTCGGAAGGTCTGGGAATTTGTCGTGCATCTTCTGCTCGGCAACTGCGCCTGCTTCTGCCAAGATGCTTTCTGCTTCTTCGTTGGCTGACTCGAAGTTGATTACACCTGCGCCGAGTTGTCCCGCGTCTACGAGTATGCTGCTAAGTAGACCAGAGATCTCTCCGATTTCATGTTCGGCTTCTGGGATCACGCTTACCAAGCCAGAGCGAACGTTCTTGATAACGCCCATTGCCGGTGAGAGCGTGACGACGATATCGCCGAGTTCCTGCACTGTGTTAAGTCTCAGTGTTATTTGCTCTAATGCGAGCTTTGCTTGGGTGACCATCTTGTTCATCTTGCGAACTTCTGAAAGCTCGTTTGCAAGAATGTTAGCGTGTTGAGTGTCATGCTTCTGGATAGCTGCTACTACCTTGTTGAAGATAGAGGAGTCTCTTTCGCGGAGTTTTGCTGAGGTTGCATCTAGCTTTGCTATCTGCACCTGAATCTGCCTTCCTGCCTGCTCAAGTCTTGGTTTGAGTGGGCCCGGTGATCGTACGGTATCCTTGATCCGAGAGCTTACGCCCTCAGAAGGAGCTTTTTGCCATCTGGACGAAAACTGTGACATTCGGTTTTTGCACCGGGTGAAACATGTTTATATCTAACGATAACAGTCTAGGTGTAATACTCTTCACTTTACAGTAAAGAACATCAACTCTTTTTGACCATCCGAGGTCTCAAGTAAAATTACCTATCTCAAAACTTCTAAATAATGTGTCAGAGTTCCTATACTCAAGTGTCTCGCTATTGGGTGAATACCAAATTCTCTCATCTCTCCCCTTCACCAAATGTTGACCGTTGTCTGGATGTAACCGTGTTAATCAACCTGAGTAGTTTTTCATAACATGACTCAAGAGTCAAGTACTCAAATCAATCTGGCAAACTCGTACGAGCCCACGAAGATTGAAGGCAAGGTAAGACAAAAATGGAAACAGGATGAACTGCGAAAGAAGATTGAGCTGAAGTTCTCAGGCAAGAAGAGGTTCGGCTACGTTGAAGGGCCGCCCACTCTCAATGGGGAGCCACACATGGGACACCTCCGCGGGAGGATAATCAAAGATCTATGGTATAGATTTGAGACTCTTAGGGGTCGGTTCATAGATTTTAGAGGAGGCTGGGACTGCCAAGGTTTGCCAGTAGAACTGCAAGCTGAAAAGGAATTAGGGCTGACCGGAAACAAGACTGCGAACCTAAAGATCGTAGGAGAAGAAGTCCTGGTAGCCGAATGCAAGAAAATGGTCAAGAAGTACCACGAGATATGGGTTTCGACTGACGAAATAGTTGGGATGATGATTAATGACGCCAAGGCTTACTGGACATATTCTGACTCATTCATAGAGCGCGAGTGGCAGGTACTTAGATCTGCGTGGAAGAACGACATTCTCTCTGAAGGATATCGCGTAACTCCATTCTGTCCAAGCTGCCAGACGTCTCTAAGCGCTGCAGAAGTAGCTTTAGGCGGTTACGATAAGCTTGAGGACCCCTCAATGTACTTCAAGATGAGAAGCGTGGCGCGGAAGAACACTTTCTTGATAGTATGGACAACCATGCCTTTCACAGTAGTGACCGATGAGCTAGTAGGCGTGAAACCGGATTCTGAATATTGCTATGTGAAGCTGCAAAGCTCTGAAGAAACTTGGATCGTAGGGTCTGTCAGGCTCGAGGCGCTCATGAAAGAACTCCGCGTCGAGAACTATACAGTCGTAAGGAGAACTTCAGGCAAAGAGCTGGAAGGTCTTAGATACGAACATCCTCTCGGACATCTCGTCCCCAGACAGAAGGAGATAGATCTAGAGAATAGCGTGGTTCATTCGGTAGTGGCTGAAGATTTCGTAGATGTCACAACAGGTTCAGGCCTGGTTCACATCTCCCCAGCAAACGGAGAAGACGACTTTGAAGTCTCTCAGAGACGGGGGATACCAGTCTTCAATCCTATAGATGGACAGGCTGTGTTCACAAAGGACGCAGGGAGCTTTGCAGGGCTATTCGTTCGTGATGCAGACTCGAAAGTCGCAGATGCCCTAAAGGTGGTTGGTTCACTGCTGAGATATGGAAGACTTAAACACGATTATCCAGTATGCTGGCGATCTGGTCACAGACTCGTCTATCTAGCAAGACGAGAGTACTTCTACTTTGTCGATAGGCTAAAGGACAATGCTGTTCTTGCAACAGAGAACGTAGAGTATTTCTACGAGCAGCCGAAGAACAGGTTTGTAGAGATAGTCAAGGAAAAGAGGCCTTGGTGCATCTCGAGGGAAAGAATATGGGGCACACCTCTTCCCATATGGAAATGCAACAACTGCGGAAAGAAAGAAGGTCTCTTCTCCAGGAAAGAGATTGTCGACAGGGCAAAAACTCTTCCTGATGGAACCGAATTCGAACTTCACAGACCTTGGGTCGACAGAATTGCGATACAATGCGCTTCTTGTGGCAAAGAGATGAAGCGAGAGCCTTTCGTTCTGGACACGTGGCACAACAGCGGTGCCGCGCCGTTTGCTTCTTACACTGACAGAGAATATGAAGAGTTAATTCCGGTGCCGTACCTTACTGAAGGAATAGATCAAACGCGCGGCTGGGCATACAGCCTTTTGATTGAAAACGTACTTCTACGGATGAAACCCCAAGCTCCATACTGCGCCTTTCTGTTCCAAGGACACATTCTAGACGAGCATGGTGAAAAACTCAGCAAGAGCAAAGGTAACTTTGTTCCTGTCAGGGAGCTCTTGGCAAAATATTCTGTTGATCTTGTCAGACTCTACCTTATCTGGAAAGCAAGTCCGATAGATTCTGTGAACTTTAGTCAATCTGAGATGGTGACTCGACCATACCAGATCCTGAACACCCTATACCACATGCATGTGTTCTACCTCCAGAACGCGACTTTTGATGGTTACAGATCCCAAAGAAGCGAATCTGCCAAACTTCTGAATTCACATGACAAGAGTTTCAAAAAACAAGACAAATGGCTCCTATCGAAATTAGGACTGTTGGTAGACATATGTACAAAATCATATTCCGAAGCTAGGTATCAAGAGTCAGCCAGGATGCTGGAGAAGTTTCTGATCGAGGACTTGAGTCAGACGTATGTCCCGATCGTGCGCAGTGAAATGTGGGAAGAAAACGAAGAGACCAAGTCTCGCAGGCAAGTGATATACGCAACGCTAGCAACAGTCCTCGAGACATGTGACTTGTTACTTCACCCCATCTCGCCGTTTATTACAGATTATCTCGCGAGCGAATGTTTCGATACGGAAGCGCTGCTCACGAAAGGCTGGCCCGAACTCATGGCAGAGTACCGAGATGAGCGCTTGGAGGTCGAATTCGACGTTCTTGCAAGCTCAGTTTCTTTGACGAATGCCGCGAGGATGAAAGCGAAGGTGAAACGTCGATGGCCGCTGAGAAAGGCGTTCTACCTTGTTGGGAAAGAAGAGAAAGAGCTTCTAAGCGAAAACAAGGCACTACTGTTGGAGCAGACGAATCTTTCTGAAGTAGAATTCGTCACCGACCCTACGAATACTCCGATAAAGGTCGTCGCAAAACCCAACTTTCAGATAGTCGCTCCGAGGGCTGGCGCCAGGATGAACGAGCTCTCTGCAAAGCTTGCAAAAACAGATGCCTCTTGGCTGTTCAACGCGTTTGCGCGGAACGCAAAGACAAAGCTACCGGATATGGGTGATTTTGAGCTGACGAAATCCGACATTGATTTCTCTTTTGTAAGTAATGATCCGAAATACGTTGTCGCCGAAAACTTTGGGATTGTCGTCGCGCTCGATTCTTCAAGAGATGACCGGTTGATCACACAAGGAGTTATCAGAGATCTAGCACGGAACCTTCAATCAATCAGGAAGGAGAAAGGCTTCAACCCGACAGACACATTGAGCATCGCCAGGGTCTTGGGACTAGGCGATCAAATGATAACTCAGATCGAGCAGAAAAAAGACGAACTTGCTTTCCTCGTGAGAGTGAAGAAAGTGGAGCTCCTCTCCCAAAAGAGTCCAGAAAGCGAATCTTGGAGATCTGCTGATATCGACGGCGTGGAAGTAAAACTGGACGTTTCTTAATCTCTGTTCGAGAAACTAGAAAGTCGCTTTTGTCCAACCTTGTCCAATGGTTCTGCGTCAAAGCCCAGCATGTTCAAGTTGGCTGCAAACTCCTCTGCAAAGCCGTGAACGGTGTATATCTTTGACGGGTTGCAGTACTTTGCTAGATCAACGAGTTCATTATAGTCACAGTGGTCGCTCAGATCAAACGCATAGTCTACTCCCATCTTGTATCTGTAATCTTGATCAACAGACCAGCCAGTGAACGCAATTGTCAATGCTCTGTGTTTTTCTCGAAGTGATTTTAGGAAAGCAGATCTCCCGCTCATTGATGGGGAGATCATAATCCACGGTTTTCGTGCTAAGAGTTTCTCAGCGTCCTTGGCCGAGTGAGACGTAAGACTCGGTATGTCAACGCCGAGTGATATGTGTACCTCGCTCATAGCTCTGACAGAATCATGCAAGTAAATCGGAGCCCAGTGTTTGAACAGGTAGGTGAGCATCTGCGCCTTTCCAAGTGCATATCCTGTGAGCACAACTGGCCTGCACTTGTCGAAGCTTTCTCCAATGATCTTGTTTACCTTTCGAACTATTTCCTCTGTCTCGCCAAAGACGTATCTCGGGTCACCGTAAGTAGTTTCCATGATAAGGGTGTCGCATTTCAGACCCTTGGATCCTTTGAGAAATCCGCGATCACGTTTAGAAAAATCGCCAGTGTAGAATACGCTGTCCTCGATCAGTATTGCTCTCGACCCCAGTATATGGCCGGCGTCTGAGAGGGAAACTCCATTAGCCTCCTCTTTGTGAGAACCTAGGTCGTAGCCGCGAGCCTTGGCAAGTTCTGCGGTTGCTCTGCTCGTGATGAGGTCTGACTTGCCGTTTGGAGAGTGTACGTGGTCCACGTGTGCATGGGAAACGAACGTGTAATTGCAGCTAGCGGCTCTCTTGGGATCGAGTGCAATGCTGTATGAGGGCGTTCGAACTAGAATGCCATTCTTCTGGCTAATGAAAATCTTCTTTCCGGAGACGGAAGAAAGAACTGTTTCTTTCACTCAATCACCAAAGAACCCAGAAATAATCGCAACCAACCTCCAATTTCACTCTTAAACGTGTTGGCCAGAAAGATAGCTAATCATTATATCGCATTATGTCCATTGTTGGATGAAGTTGACAGCCGTTAGAATCGGTCTGATCGGAAAGACAAACTCCGGTAAGACTACTTTTTTCAACTCTGCCACGGCACAAAATGCCGAAGTCAGCAATTACTCGTTCACAACAAAGTCACCGAACACGGGCATTGGACACGCGGCGACGCTATGTGTTCACAGAGAACTAGGCTTGAAGCAAGACAATCCAAGGAATTCAAGCTGTGTGGACGGCTGGCGAAGCATCCCTATAGAGATAATTGATCTACCGGGTCTGATTAAGGGTGCGTGGGAGGGTAGAGGTCTTGGCAATCAATTTCTTTCTATTGCTGCCCAATCTGACGCACTTTTGCATATCGTAGATGCATCAGGAAGCGTTGATGCCGATGGACGGATAACCAGCCCCGGTAATGGTGATCCGATTGCGGACATCGCTGATATAGAAGATGAGCTAGCTATGTGGTACTTGAAGTTGTTCGAAAATAGCTTCGAGAAGATCATGAGGATCTTGAAGAGCAGCCCGATGAGTGATTTCGCGCAGACAATCAGCGAACAGATGCGAAATATCGGTGTAAACAGATCGCATGTGGTAGAGGTCCTCAATAGGTTGAAGCTGTACGAAGACATCGAAGCGTGGTCTGAAGACCAGCGACGGGAATTTGCCTGGAGCTTGCGAGAGGTTTCAAAGCCCACACTTATAGTGGCAAACAAGATGGACGTTCCTGAATCTGCAAAGAATTTCGCCAAGATCAGGGAGAACTACCATGACATGATTGTCGTTCCTTGCAGTGCAGAATCCGAGCTTACGCTAAGACGCGCGGAGCAAAGCAGCGTGATAAAGTACATCCCTGGTGAGGAGCGATTTGATATTGCGAAAGATGCAAAACTTAATGAGAAGCAGACAATGGCACTCGAACACATAAGCAATGAGATACTAGGCGAGTATATGCGTACCGGTGTGCAATTTGCCCTAAACGTCGCGGTGTTCAAGTTGCTTCGAATGAATGCTGTTTATCCGGTGTCTGATCCTGCGAGGTTTTCAGACAACTCTGGTAAAATACTTCCAGACGTTCACCTGATGCCCAGCGGATCTACGGTGAAGGATCTAGCAGGGTCGATCCACTCAGACCTTGCACGCGGTTTGATTTATGCGGTTGATGTTAGGACAGGCTTGAGGCTACCGGTGGATTATCAGCTCAAAGACCGCGATGTCCTATCGATAGTCTCTGCTACCAAGAAGGTAGAAGCTAGAAAGTAAATGGTAGGGGATGAAGGAATCGAACGCTTCGCCTCCGGCGAGACTGGCCGGCATCCTAGCCCACTGGACCAATCCCCTGAACAGTGAAATACAATTGTCAGGCCCCTATAAATAAGCAGATTGCTCGCAAATCCGTCATTATGCCAATGCAATGCCCATAAATATCATGTTATATCGTCACTTTGCCATGTCTGACGATACAAAGGACGACCAGCTACTTCAGAAACTGAGAGTGGATTCAAGTAAACCCGTATCGGAGATTGCTTCAGAACTCGGGATTCCTAGGACTACGGCACAGGAGCGAATAAAGCGACTTGTCCAAAGTGGGGTAATAAAGAGGTTCACGATTCAAACGGATTACACAAAGCTGGGAAAAACTGTTACAGTCTTCATCTTGGTTTCGTTTTCATCAACCTCCGGAATTAGCCAAAGGGAGGCAGCTCAGAAGATCGCCGAAATTCCGGACATCTGCGAAGTTCATGTGATCTCAGGCGATTGGGACATTATAGCAAAGGCAAGGGGAGAGACCATCCAATCGGTGGGAGAGCTTGTCTTGGACAAGATAAGAAATGTGAAGGGGGTAGAGAGGACGCTGACGTGCACATCATTCGCAGCGATAAAGGAAACTGTCTAAGCACGCAACACTCAATTACTCGCAGCTCTTCTCAATTATCATGCCCGGTGAGAAAATTGGCATTGCGTTTAGGTCGAGTGTCATACCTCCCAGCGAGATTTTGAAACTAGCGAAGGTCGTTGATCAATCAGCGTTCACTCATCTGTTCGTGAATGAGAGCTCGCCCTTTCTCGATTGCCTTGAAATTTGCTCGGCCATTTTGGGTGTATCAAGAGGTATTTTCGTCGGCAGTGGAGTCATTAGACTACTAGAACATGATAAAGACGCCCTGCTGCGCCGGCTCCAAACAATGCAAGAGTTTTCAAACAACAGATTCGTACTCGGTGTTGGAACTGGTGGCGTCAGTCAGAACCCTGGTAAAGCCATAGATCATCTGCTGTCAAAGTTGGATCAGCTGCGGCAAGATTATTCTCTCGGAAAATTCCCTTCCACGTTGATTGCTACTTTGAAGGAAGGGATCGCTCGAAGGGTATCTGGCCGCTCCGACGGCATATTGCTAAACTTTTGCCTCCCTGAACACGCGGCAAAGGTCGTTGACGAGTACAGAAGGGTATCGGGAAAAGCAGAATTCGCTTGCTATCTGAAGGTATTCTATTCAGACACTGACGCGCGGGCAAAGGGATTGTTTGTAGAGGAATTTGAAAAGTACTCGAGAATTCCAGCGTACATGAAGATGTTCGAAGCCCAAGGAATCGTTGCAGATATTCAGCATTCGAGGCAATTGCTCAATCGAGGAGAGGTGTTGCCCTCGTCCCTTTTGCGTATATCGCTTGTCAACCCAACTCCCCAAGATCTGAAGGACTATATTTCCAGTTTCAGGAAGGTGGGGATCACCCTTCCGTGCGTGTACCCGTACTTTGCATTAGAGGATCAGTTCGATTTCAGGATGGAAAAGGTAAGATCGATACTTTCAGTTGCAGATTGACAACAAAACTAAATATCAGAAGTGATTGATGGCCCACCATGAGCTCATCCGAATTCGTCCAGAAAATGTCTGACCTTTGCTCCAGAGGTGAAAATTTTGCAACAGCTACTGTGGTTGGCACGAAGGGATCAACCACTGGAAGGATAGGTTTCAAGATCCTGGTGGGTCAGGATGGAAACATCGTGGCGGGAAACCTGGGCGGAGGATGCTCTGAGAGCGTGGTTGTAGAGCAAGCTCTTGAGGCAATCAGAGATGGAAAGCCAAGGACTATGCAGGTGCTACTAGAAGAAGAAGAGAAAGGTGGCATCGGAGCGAATTGTGGGGGATCCATGGAGATTTACATCGAGCCTGTTGTACCCAAGAACCAGCTTGTAGTCTTTGGAGGAGGTGGGGAGAGAAGTATAGCAGGCCCACTAGTGAAGATTGCAAAGATATTGAATTTCAGCGTCGTCGTCGTAGACCCTGGGGCGAACAATCAAATGTATCCAGAAGCTGACAACGTTATCACTGAATTTGCCGACAAGGCCATGCATAACATCAGATTTGGGAAGAACACTTCGATCGTCATCGTTACGAAACACAAGTATGACGAACCGTCGGTAAAGGCAGTCTCCGGACTCGATGTCCCGTACATCGGCTTAGTCAGTAGTCATCACAGAGCGAGTGCTATCTTCAAGGAAATGGTGGAAAAGGAGGGCCTGAAAGAATCCGACCTAAGAAAGATACGCGTGCCTATAGGGATGGACATCGGAGCACAATCTTACGAAGAGATCGCTTTGTCTATAATGGCAGAGATAATAAAATCGCTCAAAGGCGGAACCGGAAGATCGATCTCGGAGTTTAAGGGCGTCTATAGAGAAGCGACCGAGCAGATGGCTGTTTAGGACTTTTTCAGGCCAAAGATTCCAGTCCGGATAGTCGTCTTCGCAAAGGTCCACATTTCTTTCCGATTGAGCTTTGTCCTGCCAGACCTTCTGATTTCAAAATTGTACGGAACCTCCGCAAAGGACATTCCTGACTTTTTGTAAGCATAAAGACTCTCGACCTGAAATGAATAACCTTTGCTAGAAACGCGGTATCCAAGCAGTGCGTCGATCGCTTTTCTCGAAAGTATCCTGTACCCCGATGTCGAGTCCTTTACGGGTATTCTAAGGAAGATTTTTGTCAGAAGATTCGCACCTCTGCTGACCAGCTTTCTCCCGAAGGTCCAGTCCGCAGCTCCTCCTCCCTTAACGTATCTAGACGCTATGACGACGTCGACACCTATTGCCGCCATCTTACTCATCTCAATTAATACTTCAGGGGGATGCTGCAGATCGGCATCGATTTCACCAAGAAATTCCGGATCGAAGTTCTTGATAGAATATGAAAAACCATCGAGATACGCCGAACCGATGCCAGACGGGGCGGGTCGTTGTACGAGAGATAGATTGCCATATTTTGCTTGCAGTTCATTAATCCTATCAATTGTTCCATCAGTACTGTTGTCGTCTACAATCACTAACTTCAATTTGAAAGGAAGCTGATTTTCCAAGATCTCCAATCTCTCAATTAAGAGAGCAATCGTATCACCCTCGTTGAGAGTTGGTATTACTTGGCAGAGAGTCTTCCTGCTCCCTCGCAAATTCTGAATTTCGCTCATCTTGTTACAACTGCAATTTGGATCAAATCATATCCTTGATTCGAGAAACAATCATACATTCTGACCGAATGAAGAGACTTTGCTCTCAGATTTGGGCTCAAAATGCTTTCTCTAGAAACTTGGAATTGTATTGGATATTTGTTGTTTTTTGAGAGTAAAGAAAAGCTCTTAACCTTGAACAAGCTGCGTGTAGGCAAAATCCCTAACTGTGTGGGCCGACAAATGTATCCAAAGATATATCCACGAATCAAGGGTGCACGAAGAAATCAATATCTGCCGATGAAACCTTCCGAAGCGTGGTCTTTTATCCAAAGCCACTACAAGATGGTGCTTTCCACTGTGGACTCACGAGGTTTTCCCCATGCTGCCCCTGTGTGGTATGTCGTCATCGGCGATAAGGTCTATTTTAGGGCGCAGCCGTACAAGAAGAAGATAAAGAATATCATGCAAAAGCAAGAAGCGTGTGGCGTGGTTGAAGACGGCGAAAAGTACACCGAACTTAGAGGTGTTATGATCCAGGGACTTGCAAAGATTGTGGACTCGGACAAGAATCTTAGAAAGCGGGTCTTTGAACTCCTAGCTGAAAAATACCACGACCGAAGGGACACTGATCGTTTTCCAAAGCGCTGGCAAGAGACATATGGAAAGGAACACCGATTGGTCGTTGAATTCAAACCCATCAAAATCGTTTCATGGGACAACAGGAAATGGGTTTCCCAAACCTAGACCTGTAGTTACAAAATCTCATGATGCTTGCCTCTGAATTGCCACTTTTCACTCCGGCTTGTTTAAAATCTCATTTTGCTGTCTCTCGATAGGATAACCTCTTGCACCCTCCAACGAAACATCAGGTATCGAAGTATTTGCATAGCGTGCTGAAAGAGAAACCAGCCATTACATATTTTGGCCCTCTAGTCAATTACGAGAAATCACTTTCCACAGATGTAAAGAAGATGGGCTATGGATCACCGTATCTCATCGAGTACACTTCCAAGAAAACCAGTGGAAAGCTGATCTTGTCAACCATGCGAATTGCTCATGGTTTCGGTCACGACTACAGGAGTGATCGGGTCGAGAATCTGATAATGTCCTATGATACTTGGAATAATCTCCCCAAACATTGCAAGATTCTGGACTTCGGAGCATTCAGTAAGCACGATTCCTCGATGCTTTCACTTGGCGATGTTGGGGAATTGTTCCTTCTAAGACCGATGATAGAAGGCGTCGAGTATGCCAAAGATTTGGAGAGGATACTCGAGGAAGGCAAGCTCGAAAACAAGGACATTCCTCGGTCTCATGCACTGGCACTGTATCTTGCAAAGATACATTCGATAAAGAACAACTCTTCTACAGATGCAGAACTTTACCTGAGGAAGCTCAGAGATACAGTGGGGCATGGAGAATGCATCTTCGGTCTGGCCGATAGCTTTCCATTAAAATCCGACTATCTGAAAGAAGGAGAAATCATGGATCTCGAAAAGAAATGCGTCGAACATCGTTGGCGTCTGAAGAGTTACACTTCAAGACTTTCCAAAGTACACGGAGACTTTCATCCTTGGAATATTCTCTTTTCATCGCGAAAAAACAGTCCAACTAAATTTTCTTTGCTCGACAGGAGTCGTGGCGAATGGGGAGAACCAGCTGACGATGTATGTGCCCTTTCGATCAACTACATTTTTTCCTCACTGAGAAAGTATGGAGTGTTGCACGGGGAATTTAAGATTCTTTTCGATGAATTCTTGAACACTTATCTCTCAGCAACGAACGATTCAGGTATACTCGACGCGATGCCTCTTTTCTACGTCTTCAGATGCTTAGTCATAGCTTCGCCAGTCTGGTATCCAACGCTTTCTCCAGAGATCAGACGAAAGATTTTCAATTTTGCTGGAAACCTGTTAGACGTAGGTCGTTTTGATCCGAAGAACGTCAACCAATATTTTAGGGAAAGAAAGTAGATGAAAGCAGAAATCAACTGGGAGACGATCCTTCGAAGAGCTGCCCGTGCCGGAAGGAAAGCCATTCTTACGGACTACGATGGTGCTTCGCGCAGAAAAATCGTTAAGCGTGGGGTTGGCGGAGACTTGACTCTAACAATTGACGCAGCTTCCGAGCAAGCAATACATAAATCTCTTCAGAAGGATTTAGGTGAAGATTCGTTCATATTTCTCTCGGAAGAGTTGGGTGAAGTACCGAACAGACTAAGAGATTACTTGCCCTTAGTCGTCTGCGATCCTCTTGACGGTTCACACAACGCCCAAGCAGGTATTCCTTTCTTTTCTCTTGCACTTTCGGTCATCGATCAACGCAATGGAAAAGGAAGAACTCTAGGAAATGTCACATTTGCCTTGATCTCAAGCATCAAGACTGAAGATGAATATTTCGCCTCTAAAGGGCTCGGAGCTTACCACAACGGTTTAAGGTTACAAAAACGCGCAAAGACAAAAACTAGGATCGAGACGCTTCTGGTAGAGACAGGAGACATTGATTATTTTAGAGATAAATTGATCGCAAAACTCTCGACAAAGCTTGTTTACAAGGCAAGGGTACTCGGAAGCGCTGCGCTCAGCTATTGCCTACTTGCAGATGGCTCGGCCGAGGGGTACATCTTTGCACAGCCCGGAGGCGCTCGAACGATAGATTCCCCCGCCGGATATTTGATTGCGCGCGAGTGTGGATGTGTCTTCGCTGATTTGTCAGGGAAGCAGAATGACTTAGATCTCGTCAAAGTTGGTTTTGATTCGAAAATAAACTTGGTAGGCGCCCCTGATTCAAAGACGCTGAACACACTGAAAAGTTTGGTGCGAGTTTCCTGAAAGACCAACCCGGATTGGTCATGTGGTTTTGTGGACTGCCGGGCTCAGGCAAATCAACTATTGCCCATCTAGTGGCCCGGAGTACGAAAAAAGCCGACAGTTCCTTAGTCATTCTGTCAATGGACAGTATCAGACCCATGCTCTTTCCCAATCCCAAGTATAGCGACAAGGAACGGGATGCGGCTTACAGAGCACTTGTGCTGGCAGCCAGCCTTCTTTCCAAAGCAGGGACAAATGTATTGATCGATGCAACCGGGCACAAACTTGTCTGGAGGAATCTTGCAAGGAAAGTCTGCCGCCGCTTTGTCGAGGTTTACGTAAAGTGCCCAATCGAAATCTGTATTGAACGCGAGACGCGGCGTAAGAATAACAATCTAGTCAGAAAGCAACTGTATTTGAGCGCGTTAAGGAGACTTCAGACAGGAAAGAAGAATCATGGACTAGGGAAAGTTCCGGGAGTCGACGAGCCATTCCAAACGTCTCGCAAAGCCGAGATAATTTTGGACTCTACTGTTGAGAAACCCAGGGTTATTGCAGAGACGGCCGTGAAGATGCTAACCAAGTATGCTCCAGAAATTTTCTCTTAGAGTAGCAAGTTGGAAAGGTCTCTCACGACAGATTTCTTGAATTCTTGTGGAGTGATCTCTTTCTTTGCCCATGCCGTTTCAAGAGATTTGTAATCACCAATAGTTAGATTTCCGAACGCAAGCGGACTATCAATAAGAGGCAGAATGAGTGTTCTGTACCAGCTCAATATCGGATTCACCTCAATGTCGCCTGGCGAGCAGAATGTCTTCTTTATTTTTGCTTCAAGAGTGTCTTGGGTTTCGTCCAGGTTTATAGTGTTCCCAGATGTCTTACTCATGAGTTTCTTTCCGTCGGTGCCAATTATTGCCCCACTATGAATTGCGACCGGCGTTGGATAACCCAGTTTTTTCAGGTTCTCTATTGCAAGAACGTGAACCTTTCTCTGTGCAAATCCACCTACAGCGACTCTGACTCCCATGATCCCTATGTCGAGAGCTTGCATAAGTGGGTATATCACAGAGGCAGTCATGCGCGTCATTGTTGTCTTGCTGATCTCATCCATGCTCTTCTCTGCTTCTGTAAAATTCACAA
This sequence comes from Nitrososphaerota archaeon, assembly GCA_027314685.1. The sequence goes on from DAHVAI010000340.1 coordinate 22,692, forward strand.
ACTTGGCCAAGCGGAGCATCTGAACAAAATATGCTTGATCTTCGAATTCTGTCCCAAGTTTGTATTCCAACTTCCCACCGACACCCATCCTTTTTGCGATATTTTCAAACAAATCCTGGTCGTATTTTGCGACTGCTCTGATATCGTCAATCTCACCTTTGTCGTTCACAAGTGCGTGCAAGTCGGCTAGAAGGATAATCGCGTGGAATCCATGCTTTGCAAGTTTGAAGACTGGGATTGAGCTGCTAAAGTGTCCTATGTGAAGCACTCCGCTTGGCTCGAATCCAATATAGGTCCTCGGATGAGGGATCTCAGCAACGAGTTTTGAAAATCTGTCTTCGGTGAGTATCTCTACTTCCTGTCTTTTCAGATCTGCGATAATCTCGTGAGAATTCACGTTGCTTTTTCCTAAACGAAGTTTGCTTCTCGTTATTTAAGTGAGTTGCAAAAAAAATCGACAAATTAGATCCTACAAAGCAGATCATCAATTATTCTAAGCGTCACGCCCCAAACTACATAGCTGTTCTGGTAATGGAACGATAGAACATCGTGATGCATTCCTAACATCTCGACTCGCATTTTTTGGATGTTTGCCTTATCGGAAAAGAAACTTATGGGTATCCACACATAATCTTCAAGCTCGCGTGTTTCAATTATTGCATTGATTTGTGCCGACGCAAAGAATACGAAAGGGCTCACCATGACCGATTTATTTCCAGTAGGTTGCTCATCCAGTTTTCCGAAGAATTCATGTGTT
>DAHVAI010000345.1 GCA_027314685.1 Nitrososphaerota archaeon
CTGTAGCAACTACGCCTCATCATTGGAGCCGGTGCACAGTCGGCCATTATGCTTCTTGGGCCAGTGTCTTAGACCAGAAGTGAATTAGTGTTAACCAATATTCGGACGGGCTCTTACACAAACCTCATGGGGAATTACTACTACGTGGCTTTTGCATCATCTCAACCTAGTTCAAAGATAGTTGCCACTCCACTCCACGGCGGTACAATGGCATCCAGTCCACTTGTTTTGGGCGGCTTTCTTGCTGCGATAATCGGCATAGTTGTTGTAATAGTGGGTGCGGTCAAGAAGAACAAGTAAAAATGGTGTCAAGGAAAAAAATCTAACATGCAAAATCGTGCATCGGGTTAGGAATTCTTACGCACCTCGACGAGCGATAATTTCATGACGAGCTCAGTTCCTTCAATAGAGGCTAATAAGCTGACAAAGCAGTATGATTCATTCACGGCTCTCGACAACTTGAATCTGAGGATGGAAGGACCAAAGTGTGTTGGCTTCCTCGGTCCCAACGGAGCTGGAAAGACCACCACACTCAAGATATTCACAGATTTGATACACAAGTCATCTGGCAAGGCCATGATAAATGAATTTGATGTGCACTCTGATAAGAAAAGAGCGTTGGCTGCCGTGGCTGCATTAGTGGAGACACCGGAGATCTATCCGTCTCTCACTCCAAGAGCGGCCCTAATGATAATTGCAAAGCATCGCGGCGTCCCGTCAGAGATCAGGAACAAAAAAATCGAAGAAGCACTTCACGAAGTACATATGGAAGATTGGGAGAACAAGAAAGTCGGAAGTTTCTCGAAGGGAATGAAACAGCGTATAAACATAGCCTCAACGCTTCTCAACGATCCCGAGATAATCATTCTGGACGAACCGGCTAGTGGTTTGGATCCTAGAGGGATGAGCGAGGTTCGGGAGATGGTGAAAAATCTCAAGAAACGCAAGAGGCTCATTTTCATGAGCTCCCATCTACTTTCAGAGGTGATGGATGTATGCGATGAAGCTGCCCTGATTGATCACGGAAAGCTTCTGGCGTTTGATTCTATTCAGAATCTCACCAGCAGGTTCTCAGGTGGAGGTTCAGTTTTGGAAGTTGGATTTGCAACTTCGCGAATAGATAACGAAGTCATAAGTGCGGTGAGTAAAATACAGGGAGTAACGGCGGTAGAGAGATTAGACGACCGAAATATCAGGTTGAAGTTTGTTGGAAATGCCGAAAACCAAGCAGAAATTCTCTCAGCTTTGGTCACCCTGAGGCTCGGAGTCAATAGTTTCAAGACCTCCACATCTGCACTAGAAGATGTCTATCTCAACCTAATCAAAGAGACTGTTTGAGAAGGTTGTGTATGGATTGACTGCGAATCAGGAATCCCAACAACCCTTCGAAAGAGCAAACAACAAGGTCCCATCCGGTCTTGCCCAATGCGGCGTGCAAGCCGAATTTGAATTCCAAAACTATCTCCGTTCAACGCGATTCTACATTATACTTGCCGTTGTGGGGACAATCGGAACAGCAATCATGGCAGTGATGTATGTCTACAAACCATCCACATATCTTTCATCTCCAATGTCGTTCTATTCTTTGTGGTGGGGGGACGTAGTAAGTCTGTGCGTGATACTCACTGGTATTTTCTTTGGAGCTGACGC
>DAHVAI010000351.1 GCA_027314685.1 Nitrososphaerota archaeon
GAGATTTTCCGAGGATAATCCTCGCTCCTCTGACAATAGAGGATAGTTACTATTCCGTAATTGAAGCCTTCAACTTGGCAGAGCGGTTCCAGTGCCCCGTGATCGTAATGTCTGACCTTTTGTTGGCAGAACACATTGAAACGGTTGGAGACCTCGATACCAACATAGTCATTGACAGAGGTGAGTTAATCACGACGCCCCCGTCCGAACCATACAAGAGATTCAAGATAACTGAAACTGGAATCTCTCCAAGGGCCATACCTGGAACGGCAGGCACAATGTACGTTACGGCAAGCGATGAGCACGCAGAAAGCGGTGTTGTAGTCAGCGACGTCCTCTCAGGGCTGCCAAAGTACGTAAAGGAAAGGGAGAGGCAGATGGACAAGAGGATGAAGAAACTAGAGGTTGCAAGAAATGAGATCGCACCTCCAAAGTTCTACGGGAATGTTGACGCAAATTTGACTCTTGTGTGCTGGGGTTCCACATACGGTGTTGCTTTAGAGGCCGCTGAGATTCTCAACAAGCTAGGCATCACAACAAACGTCTACGCGATCAGAAATGTAACGCCGTTCAAAGGACATGAAGTCGCAGAAGCATTGAGGAAATCGAAGAAACTTCTCTCGGTTGAGGCAAATTACACCGGACAGATGACAAGGATGATTCGAGCCGAGACCGGAATAGAGATCAAGGACAAGTTCCTAAAGTATGATGGTGAACCGATTTATGCATACGAAATTGTCAAAAGGGCAAAGGAAGTAGTGGGTCACTGATGCTAGAATTATCAAAGTACAAGAGTGAAACGCGCCCCGACTGGTGTCCGGGCTGCGGAGACTTTGGGGTTTTGAATTCTCTGACTCAGGCGGTCGCAAATCTCGAAATTGATCCGAAGAATCTCCTAGTGGTATCGGGCATCGGATGTTCTAGCAACCTTCCTGGGTTCATCAATGCGTACGGCTTTCATAGCTTGCACGGCCGAGCCATGCCTGTGGCTACCGGCGCAAAACTTGCAAACCCTGAACTTAACGTCGTGGTCACCGGGGGTGACGGTGATGGCTACGGAATTGGCGTGGGACACTTTATCCACGCAATGCGTCGAAACCTGGACATTACATATGTAGTGATGGATAACCAGATCTATGGATTGACTACTGGGCAGGCTTCTCCAACAAGCATCAAGAACTTTCAAACGAAATCTACGCCAACTGGCACGATAGAAGAACCGCTCAACCCTATTTCACTTGCACTCGTCTCTGGCGCAACCTACATTGCGAGAGGATTCTCAGGAGACCCAAGACACCTTACTGAATTGATCCAAAACGGTATTTCGCACAAGGGTTTTGCTCTTATTGATGTATTCAGTCCATGCGTAACTTGGAACAAGCTAAACACATATGATTTCTTCAGGCACCACGTTGCGAAGTTCAACGGACCTGATTACGACA
>DAHVAI010000361.1 GCA_027314685.1 Nitrososphaerota archaeon
GGTCGGGTTGCTTAATTTTGGAGCGATAGAAGCCTGCAAAACTACGAAAATTGAGTACATCGCAAGACAGATCGACAATCAGAATTTGAATGCGACGGCCTCCTATCTTTTTGCAACTGATGTGATATATTACCCAATGATCTACGGAATCTGGAGTTTAATTTACGGATTAATTTTCGGGATTGTTTTTTCACTTGGCTACCTGAAACTCCCGGGGCGCGATTCACGGAAAAAGGGATTCGTTCTAGCTATACCTGTGTTTCTTATTGGGCTATTTGTGGGACCAGCTTTTTTTGGCTATCAGTGTACTCCTTACTATGTGCCCTATTTGTTCCAAGCAAGCGGTTTACCTGTGTCATTCATCTTTGGGTTTGTGCTTGGAACTTTCTACGATAGCTTCGGCAGACTGGCTATTGAACAGAGAGACGAGCTGGAAAGAGAGCGCTTGAAAAGATAGCAAGAACACTCAGGAAAGTACAATAGGGGTCAGTTGGATGAAGAGCTTGTGGGTAGACATTGTCTGGTGTTTCAAAGTTCAGAATAGAGAGAGACTTCCTAGGTGAAGTGCAAGTTCCCTCGGATGCTTACTTTGGAGTGCAAACTTACCGCGCTGTTAAGAATTTTCCAATAAGTGGACTCAAACTTCCGAGGGAGTTCATAAGAGCTCAGGGCATAATCAAATATTCTGCGGCCAAGGCAAATATGGCGGTTGGCAGACTAGAAAAAGGAATAGGGGATGCAATTACAAAGGCGGCAATTGAAGTCATCGATGGAAAACTAGATTCCAGTTTTGTTGTTGACGTATTTCAGTCAGGCGCAGGAACTTCGCAAAACATGAATGCGAACGAAGTCATTGCCAACCGAGCAATCGAAATCCTTGGAGGAGCACGGGGTGATTACAAACTAGTCCACCCTAATGATCATGTAAACATGGCACAGTCAACGAACGACACTATTCACGTTGCAATTCATATCGCTGCGTTGGAAAGCATAACCAGAGATCTTCTACCAGCACTGCGGCGCCTCCATACAGCGTTACAAGGCAAGGCACGCGAGTTTCAAGATGTTGTGAAAATTGGCAGAACACACCTTCAAGACGCAGTCCCAATCACTTTAGGACAAGAATTCAGCGGATACGCAAGCATGATTGAGCACGGTATAGGCCGCGTTGAACGTGGTTCTGAAAACCTTCGAGAACTGAATTTCGGTGGCACCGCAGTTGGCACTGGTCTAAACGCACATCCAAACTTCACCGAGCTTGCAGTGAAGGAAGTTGTTTCTCTTACTAACATTGAATTCAGAAAAGCCAGCAACATGTTTGAAGCGACACAAAACTTAGACGCAGCGGTCGAAGCTTCATCATCTCTCAGCGTTCTCGCGGTGAGCTTCACAAAGATCGCAAATGACTTGAGATTGTTGTCTTCTGGTCCGGCTGCCGGTCTTGGGGAAATCCTCTTGCCGAGCGTTCAGCCAG
>DAHVAI010000363.1 GCA_027314685.1 Nitrososphaerota archaeon
TGCGAGCCGAACAGACCAGTCGAGAGACACGCAGCCGAATTTATTCTTGCGTATATTGTTCGATAATTCAGGATACTATCGGCATAGAAGCGCTTGAACCTGTAGAGCTTAGAAAGTTCGAATTCCATCTGAAGCAAACTCACGGCCTCGAGCCGTAGGTAAAAGGCACCTTTGCTAGATTATCAAAACACTCTAAGATGATTCTATCTCGTTCTCAAATTCTTGATTGAAAGAAACCTCTTCTGATTCATTGCTGGATTCTATTGATCTGATAACTTTCTCTACCTCTACAATTTCTTCAACATCTTTCTCAGATTTCGGTAGTTCATCTTTCGTCTGGACCACCGATGGAACCCAGTCTGCAATTTGCATTTCAACAAGAGTTAGTGTCAACCTGCGTACTACTGGATCGTAATGATCCTCCATAATCCCAAATGACTTACCACGTAGTTCTTCGAGAATTCCCGAAACGATGCCTCGTAAGAATGGGTTTCCTGCCGCAGTTCCCTCTTCAGAGACTGGAGGGTCTTGAACCACGACACGCTCGTAGCTCTCGGATGACTCCCAGAAAAATTTTCCCCAGCCTGAAGCGATGAGGTATGCTTTGATGTTGCTTTCGAGGAGTTCTCTTGGTATTGGGTTTTGCGAATAGTCTGCAAACTTTTTCCTCATGTTGTCTACGACGCGTTTTCCGTAGTCTCTTCCCAGTTTGAGGACTGCAGACTTTTCAATTTGATTAATTTTAGTTTGAAAACCAAAATTTGAATTCATCACAACAACCCTATTCGTATCCGTCATTACAAGCGGAAAGAGCTGTTCGTCGAAGAATAGTCCCTTTAAGCAACGTGCGTCGGAATACGTAACCTGCTTCAATTTTCTTATTGAAATGATCAGATCATCCACAGAAGTGTTTGAATCCTTAAAGTCGCAAATCATCTGGAGTGTGAACAGTTTGGATTCTTTGTTTGCGTAACCGTTCATCGATAGAATTCTAGCACCGCTTTTCAATAGACCATAGGACACGTTCGAGCAGATTGAACCTTTGTCATCCTTTGCTTCTATTAGCAGCCCATAGGTAGATTTGCTACCTGGATCATGCAGTCCCATCGAGTTCGGGTAGTAGACAGACTCGCTCTGTCTGCCAGATTCACGCTGAAACATGCAAATCCCGAATAGATTTCTGATTGAAGCAATTTAGAAGCTTGTGGATTTAGAATCAGAATTATTCTTGCTTTTTGCAGAGTCTTAACAAAGAAGAGATGCCATAAAGAGTTACTCTGACCATTGCAATTGGTACATCTATACTATTGCAATAGCGAGTTGAGACGTCGAAAAGGCCTAAGGCGATTGAAATCTCAAATTCTTGATATCTCAGCCAAATACATTCCGGAGATAAGGTATATACAAGACATATTACAGTAACCAAGTGATCGTGAGAATATGCAAACTCTAGGCCAGACAGTTCCTGAAAGCAACAGGCCCCTCATCACGATCGATGCGCCGATCATTGAGACGAG
>DAHVAI010000364.1 GCA_027314685.1 Nitrososphaerota archaeon
GTGTAACCATTACTGGGTAGACACCTGCAGAACATACATCGTTGGTAAGAAACCCACCCCCGAACAAGAAAGAGCGTTTCGCGTAATCCTAAAGGCAAAGAAAAACGCCGAGGAAATATTGAGGCCCGGTACAAGAGCGTCCGAAGTTTACAAGGTCGCGTCAAACACGATCACAGAAGCTGGGTATAAACCCCTTCACCATCATGCTGGCCACGGTCTTGGATTGGACGACCAAGAATCACCATTCTTTCTTCCAAACTCCGAGGAAATCATCGAAGAAGGAGATGTGTGCGCAGTCGAACCTGGAGTCTACGACAAGAGCTTTGGTGGCATGCGCGTAGAGGATAACTACATCATCACCAAGGATGGGTTTGAGAAAATATCAAAATTCCCGCTTGGCTTTCCTTGATAATCGATGACGAGAAGAAATTCTCCCACGCGCGTGGTCCATAGATCATTGAGATCTTATCGAGCTAAACGACCATTCCCTCAACTATTGTGGCAAGCTCATCCTTTTGTTCTCTAGAAAGCTCGCTCAACGGAGGTCTGACCACCGGCTCGATCTTTATAGCTTTACTTACCATCGCTTGCTTTACTACTGCGATAGGATTCTTGGTGCTCCTTCTGAACGCAAAATATTCCGTTAGTTTCATGTAGATTTTTCTAGCCTCGCCAATTTTGTTCTGAGAAACGAAAGTGTACATTTGTCTCATAACGTGAGGCGCAAAGTTACTCACGCTGTTAAAGACTCCAGAGGATCCAGCAACAAGGCCGTGGTAACAGTATGGCTCGTTCCCCAAGATAATGTTCACTCTTCGAAGCACCCTAAGCCTATTTGTGAACTCTAGCATGTCTGTTGTGGCATCTTTGATTGCTACAATGCTCTCGACCTCATCGACAATTTTTCCAAGCTCAGCAGTTGACAGCTCGAACCCAAGAAAGTCAGGGGCGTTGTAAAGAACTATGGGAAGTGAAGTGCCTTTTGCTACCATCCTAAAATGACGGAGCAATCCGTCAAGGCTATACTTCATGTAGAAAGCAGGAAGCAAGAGGATTCCGTCAGCGCCTGCTTTTTCTGCAATCTTCGCGCGTTCAATCGCATCCATTGTGGAAGTGCTCGAGGTTCCTGCAAGTACAGGAACCCTTCCGTTAGTTTCCTCTACGGTGATTCGAATCACTCTCCCCAGTTCTTCAGTAGTGAGTGAGCTCCACTCTCCTATTGAACCGCACGGTGTGATTACATTCACTTTGTTTTCTACTAGAAACCTAACGTTTGCTCGAATTCCCTCTTCGCTCACTGAAAGATCAGGATTAAATGGCGTGACGCTCGTAACAAGAATTCCCTTCAGTGCTTCCCTAAAATCAGATTTTTCCATACCCATATCGACTCTTAGTAGATTCCATTAAAACGTTTTTGCACCTCGGCTGGTCTTAGCCTCGACTATCTGTCATTGGAAAAAACAAGATTAGGGCGCTTCTTTCGCCTTAACTCTTCTAAACATATTGAAACTCAAGTCAGCATGCAATCTTGAATTCTTGTTGAGAATCTTTGCCGAACCATGCTCGACGTCATCAGCTAAACCTCTTCCCGTTGAGCTCGTCGTTGGTTCAAGTGCCAACGTTCTGCCCCTTCCAAAGAATGGATAGTCAAGTACGCCCCAATAAAGCCAGTACCAAAGAATAGGGAAAGTTTCCCTGTTCCAGTTCACTCGTACTCCAAGGTCGAGTTTTGCATTGTAAAGATCATAGCACGCTGGCCGTAAATCAAATATTGGGAAATCTTCCTGGACTCTGTAGCTTCTTTCTGGCAATCTGCTAAGATCCACCTTTCCCCCGTTTGCTCCCGGAGCTAGCGGCCATTTGAATTCCATTCCCGGAGCGAGCCTAGAGTTTGAAACCTCAAATGTGCTTGTGACTGCTCTAGTCGCTGGTACGTCAATCCTGAGATCCGGGCCCACAAATGGTTCCCCGTATGCGATATGCTGAGCCCAAGAGATCTCAACGCTCTGCTCTCCCAGATTGATTAGATCCTCAGATATCGTCAGGAGTGGCTTGTCAGATGCTAGTGTAATTTTCTTTTCCGCCCTGATCGGATACCTGACGCAATCAGCCGAGAGATTTACACTTGCAATTCCATTTTTCTCACTTGATTCCGAGCAATTCCACGGCAACAGGGCACTCTCAGCATGGCCCACGAATTTAGCTCCTCTGTTAGACGACGGATTTCCATAGTTTGGGAAGATGTCATTCCATCCGCCACCATAATAATCATGGAACACGTCTGCAGGGCTTGAGACATCTTGTATGTGCGAAGCAGGATTGCGATATCCAGTTGGAGAGTGCCAAATAAGATCGATATCAAGCGGTTTGTAAACCAGCTCAAAGATGTCGGAACCTTTGTCAAGAAGAATTGAAACCTTCACGAGCCTATTTTCCAGTGTCACGGTCCTCATTCCCTTGTAAGACCAATCAACACAGACTTTGGCCATTTTAGAGAAACATCATCCCATCCAACGCTGACTGCGTCTTTTACGAAGCAATTAGCTTTTTGTTCATATTTACGGCCGTACGCAACTTAAAATAACTAATGAGAGAGATTTGGGCAGAGTGACTCTTTAAAATGCCAAAGCACATAGTAAGATCTGAGAACGCGCCGAAACCTGGTGGCCCATATTCGCAGGCAGTTGTGGCAGAAGGAAAGTTTGTCTTTGTCGCAGGTCAAGTCGGTACCGATCCGAAGACAAAGAATTTACCCGAGGGCATTGCAAAACAAACGGAGCAAGCTCTCAACAATATCAAAGCTATTCTTGAAGCGGCTGGAAGCAAGCTTGAAAACGTGGTTAGGGTTGGAGTATATCTTCGGAACATAAGCGACTTTCAACCTATGAACAAGATTTACGAGACGTTCTTTCCGCAAAATCCTCCGGCACGTTCCACAATCGAAGCAAAGCTAGCCGGCGAATTTCTCGTCGAGATTGACTGCGTAGCCTTGCAACAATGACGGACTGCAAACCAACTTGAAGCGCCTTTCTCTGAAAGACCAAGGTGAGCTCCTCTACACAATTAGCGCGCAGAACAAGCCAAGACTCTTTGTTGACTCTGGTGAGACCTTCTGCATAGAAACCGAGGATGCCTTCTCTGGTCAGATAAGAAAGGAAGGAGACCTAAGAGATTTGAGAAAGGTACCTTATGGAAACCCCCAGTGCGGCCCCATCTACGTTAGAGAGGCAAAGCCTGGAGATGTTTTGTCGATCGCGATTGAGGGCATTTCCCCGTTGATCAGCCAGGGTGCTACGCGCGTTGTCTCATCGTGGTACACTTCCAAGTATGACGCGGAACTGACGACCCGATTTCTTAATGCAAGCTCGTCTGTCCCTCATGGAACCACGGTATGCAAGATTATTGATGGAATAGTACATCTTGGAAGGTTCAAAATTCCGTACAAACCAATGATCGGAACTATGAGCACCGCAGATCCACTCGAAACCTATCTTGCTTGGTTTCCAGGTCCCCACGGTGGAAACATGGACATACTCGATGTTACAACTGGCGCAACTCTCTACCTCCCAGTCAGAGTTGAAGGTGCTTTGCTGCACGTAGGTGATGCCCATGCCGTTCAAGGAGAGGGCGAGCTCTCGGGCGCAGCTGTCGAGATGCCATCTGCCACTACGCTCAAGGTAGACGTTCTCAAGAATAGACCGCCGATTGTCTGGCCCAGGCTAGAAAACAAAGATAACATTTTTGTGATCGTCGCAACCGAGACAGGAAGGCCATTCGAGGAAGCTATGAGAGTCGGTTTTCTCCAGTTGGCATTGTGGATGGAGGAAGAATATGGCATCGAACGTTGGCAAGCCTTTGAGCTTCTCACGATGGTTGCAAAGATCAGAGTGGGAAATTTCTGGACAGTAGCTGTCGGAGTCCCGAAGGAATACCTGACCAAATAACCAAATTGCTATTTCACGAAACTCCTCTAAGCTTATGTACTTCAAAGCGTAGCACTCCATGCAATGCCTTCTCAAATCCTTGAAAAGCGCTCCATCGGTTTCTTAGCAGTTCCCGACATGGTCGAAGCAAACAGAATGTTACAGTTGTCACGTCTAGCAGAGAAGGCAGGCTTTGATGCTATCTGGGTGAGCGATCATTTTCACCCGTGGTTTGACACTGGCGGCTACGGCTATAGTACATGGATCTGGATGAGCGCCGCAATGTCAGAAATCAAGATACCTTTCGGTACTGCAGTGACAGCTCCGATTCTAAGATATCATCCCGCTATCACAGCTCAAGCTTTTGCAACGATGGAAAAAATGTTCGGGCACCGTGTAATTTTGTGAGTGGGTGCTGGGGAAGCTATGAACGAGGTGCCTCTTGGTTATCCGTGGCCCAAATATCCCGAGAGAAGAGATCGATTGATAGAAGCAGTTCAAGTGATGAAGAAACTCTCGAAAGGAGGCTTTGTGAACTATGATGGTCAATACTACAAACTCAAAAATGCAAACATGTATCTCACATCAGACGTTCCGATCATAATGTCTGCTCTAGGGCCCAAAATGGCTAGAGTTGTGGGAAGATACGGCGATGGACTCATCACTTCGGCTAGAACTCCTGACTATCTCAAGAGTGTGATATTTCCAGGCGTCAAAGAAGGGGCCAAGGAAGCAGGCCGTGATCTTGACGACATGCTAAAGGTTGTTGAGATCGACTTTGGTTTCGATAAAGACTATGACAAAGCACTTCAAGCCACGAGAAGGTGGGCTGCAACGCTTCTCAATGAGACCCTGAACACAGACATTTCTGACCCTCGGGAGATTGAAAAACTAGGTAAACAAAAAGTCAGTGACCAGCAGCTGGCAGAGGTATTTCCTATCGTAACTAACGCTGAAGGTTTCATCCACGGAATAGAGAAGTACTTTGAATGTGGGTTTGACCACGTGTACGTCGAATTGAATACCTACAATGATGAATCGGCAATAGATCTATTCAAAAACAAGGTGTTGCCGTATTTCAAGGGCTCTTGAATTCTTTTAAGAGCGCTGAAAACCCAGCTTTACGATGAAAATTATAGATCTCAAGTCTACAATAGTTTCTGTTCCTATCAAAAAGAGCTATCCTACGGCTTTCGGAGCCTTCAGTGGTCACGTTACCGCTGTGATAGTCCAAGTATTCACCGACGATGGTCTCGTAGGAATAGGAGAAACTCCCGTCCTTTACAGCGGAGATATCACAAAGCAGATGGTCGATTTTTCGAGACCTTTTCTGTTGGGAAGCGATCCTTTTGACGTAGAGGTTGTGAGACGAAGACTCTATGCGAGCTACAACCTCACTCACTTTCACATTCAT
>DAHVAI010000372.1 GCA_027314685.1 Nitrososphaerota archaeon
TAGGCGAACCTGAAGAAGTAGCTAGTATGGCGATGTATCTTCTTTCTGATGCAAGTTCATTCGTCACAGGGGCCATCATTCCTGTAGACGGAGGTTATTCGGCAGTAAAAATTTGAGTTCTCTTAAAGAACTAACCGGTTGAAACATTGTTGTCCAATGAAAGAGGCCGCGCCCTCGTACCTGCGCTACTGATCATGGCAAACCTAGCGTTCGCCATCAATCAGTTCAACTTTGCCTCAGTTTATTCGCTCATAGCCGCTAGCTTTGATCAAAATGTGTCAGGACTGGGAACCGCTACCTCCGTTTATTTTCTAGCAATCGCTGCTATCGAAGTACCCGGCGCTTTGATCTCCATCAAAGTCGGTTCCAAAAGAATGGTTCTTGTCGGGACTGTGCTGAGTTTTTCTTCAAACGTTCTGAGCGCTTTTCTTCCGCAGTTTAACCTGATCATTGCTACAAGAGCTATTGCAGGAATCGGAAACGGACTGGCGTTTCCATCGTTGCTCGTTGTCCTCGCGAGAAACTTTCGTAGAGGCTCTGGGGCACTGTCAGTAGGATTGGTCAACGGAGCATTTAATCTAGGAGGTATTGTCGGATTGTTTGGTTGGGCGCTCATCGGAGCGTTGACAGGATGGCGGATTAGTGTACTGATTGGAGGCATCATTGGCTTAGCCAGTGCAATTCCACTTTTCTTTGTTCTGCCAAAAGACAAGCCTAGTGTCAATTTCAGAATAAGCATTGAACAGCTGACGAGCGTCATCTTTAGACGAGAGGTGATAGTCATCATTCTCTCCCTTTTTGGCATAGCTGCGGCAGCTAGCGTATCGTGGGGTTTTCTTGTATACTATCTTGAAAATACACTTAATGTCAATGCAGGGTTCGCAGGTTTTGTTGCAAGTCTTTCAATGATTTTCTCTCTTTTTTCCTCGCCAATCATCGGTCGAATCTACGATAGATTCAGAAATGCAAGAAAGTGGGTGTTTGTTGCCGGGTGCATCACAGCGGTTGGAATTGCATTCGCCTCAGTCCAATCCCTATACTTCGCAATTATCTCCTCGGCGGTTGTGGGAATAGGTTTCGGAATAGGTTTTACAGTCGGGCTTTCCGCCGCAAGAGACCTATGTTCTACGAACGTTGAGTATGAAAGCTTGGCTGTGGGCTGGGTAGATGGATTGTCGGTTTTTGGCGGCTTTTTCGCACCACTAATTTTCGCCGCTATCGTTGTCTCATCAGGTTATTCTGACGGCTGGCTTTTAGCAGCTATTTTCGGCTTCTTGCTAACACTACCAATTCTTTCTATGAGAAAACTGAAGATTGAGACCCCGATGTCCTAAAAGTTCACTTTTACCCATTTCCTCGACCTAGCAGATTCATACGCGCCATCAACGAGACGATTAACAACGTAACCATCTTCGAAAGTCTCACTGGGCTTTCCTCCATTTGCGACACAGCTAACAAAGTGTTTCATCTCGTCTACAAACCCATAAGTTTCGTGCTCTCTTATGCTCGGAAACAACCATCCGCTTGTTTCATCCGACTTTTCCACTACGCTCGTTTTCAATTTTGTAAAGAGCCTTATTCCTGTCTCTCGCGTGAGGTCGATGAATATGGATCCATCCGTTCCAAACACTTCAAACCTCACGTCAAGCCCGCCCTTTGCTGTCCAGCTGTTTTCGCTTTGGCCCATTGATCCATTCGCATACCTCACAAGTACTACGCAGTTATCCTCGACCTCTACACCACGGGAGAATGTCTCAGTCCACCCGCAAATTTCCTTTGGTTTCTCTTCTATCAAAAACCTCGCGAGTTCGATTGTGTGGCAACCCATATCGAGCAAGACTCCTCCTCCCGAGATGGATTTCTGCTTAAACCACTTGGCGTGAGGGCCAGAGTGCGCCTCCCTCGCTCTTACACTAGTTATCTTGCCAATCGTGCCTTGCCTGATCAATTTCTTGGCATAGACAGCCTTAGGCATGAAGACTTGATTTTCAGCATAGCAACTTGTAACGCCATACCTTTGAGCTGCTTCGACCATTTCTCTTGCTTCAAGCGCGGTCCTCCCAAGTGGTTTCTCACAAATGACCGCCTTGTGATTTTCCGCGGCCGTAGTTGCTGCATCAAGGTGCAAGGAATTCGGCAGTCCCACATCCACAATGTCTATCTCCGGATCTTTGCATATTGCTTCCAGCCCTCCTCTGCCATGGTAGATTTTCGGTATGCCCCAGCGTTTTGCAAAATCAGATGTTCTTGCCTCGCTCCTACCAAAGATAGCTACGACTTTTGCATTTTCGATTTCTCCAAGGGCCGGCATGTGGTAGGCTTCGTTAATGAAGCCGGTGCCCAAGAGTCCCAATCGTATCGTTTTCATTTGTGAACCTCGCATCAATTCTTTAATCGTTGATATTGAAACGAGTTTCCATTCTTGACGCAGTCCGGGGAGTTAGATTCAGTAAGGCACCTTCTTGAAGCTTGGGGAGTGATCAAGAAGGATTCGCGACCAAAGTTGACAATTTTGGGCGGAGGGATTTCGAATCTGATTGTGAAAGCCGAGACTCCAGATGGAACGTGGGTTGTAAAACAACCACTTGCAAAGCTTAGAGTGAACCAAGAATGGTATGCAGATAGAAACAGGATTTTGAAGGAAGCCTCTTGTTTGAGGCTGATTCGCAGATACATAGGCCAAGAGTATGCGCCAAAGGTTCTCTTTGAAGACAGGACAAACCTTGCTTGCTTGCTAGAGTGCGCGCCGCAGGGTACAAAGACCTGGAAGGAGGAACTCTTGAATGGTAAGGTAGACTCTAACGTCACAAGAGGTGTCGCAAATTTTCTTTCACAGTTTCATTTGAAAACACACGGGGTAGTTGAAATTTCTCGAGAATTTGGCGACATCACTAACTTTCTCCAACTACGTATCGACTCCTACCTGGTTGCCCTTATTCCGCTCTACTCTAATCTAAGTGATCAGATCAACGAGATAATCACTGGACTCACCTCAACTCGTATCTGCCTTGTCCACGGAGATTTTAGCCCAAAAAACATTCTTTTGCTCCCCGACGGGAGATTGTGGGTAATCGATGCTGAAGTCGCGCACTATGGTAACCTTGCCTTCGACGTAGCTTTCTGTGCAAACCATCTTATCATAAAATCAGTACACATGAGATCTAACGATTATCTGAACGAAGCAAGGAGATTCTGGCAGCTTTATTGGAAGGAAGCTGAACCGCTCGGAGAAAGGAATTTCACAGTTAGAGTTCTTGGTGGTTTGATGCTTGCAAGAGTCGATGGCAAATCTCCAATAGAGTATCTTGATGAACCAGCGCGAAGCACCATTCGTAAATTATCCTCGAGATTTGTCGAAAAAAGAGTAAGCGACTTTGATGAGATTATCGACAGTGTGAAACGAGAGCTATGAGAATTTCAACAGTCAGGGCGATCGAAGTGATTGACTCACGTGGGTTGCCTACGATCGCCGCCGAAGTAAAATTTGAGGATGGAGTATCCGGGAGCGCAATGGTTCCATCCGGAGCCTCTGTGGGAAAGCTAGAAGCACTGGAGCTTCGGGATCAAGACCCAAAAAGATGGTTCGGGAAGGGAGTACTCAATGCTGTAAGAAATGTAAACGAAACAATTTCGCATGCCTTAGCAGGTGAGGTCTCGGACGTCAGAAGCGTTGACAGAATCATGATTGATTCAGACGGTACCGAGAACAAATCTAAACTCGGTGCAAACGCTATTCTAGCAGTATCACTTGCGAACGCACGCGCGTTGGCGGCTGAACAGAGAAAACCGCTCTACGCGCTCATCGCCGAATTGTGCGGCATAAACCAACCCACTCTACCTACTCCTATGGTGAACATCCTGAGCGGTGGACTACATGCTAGGTGGAGTCTTGACATGCAGGACTTTCTAGTTGTCCCACTAGGGGCTGCTTCGCTTAGACAAGCACTAGATTACGTGGGTCTGATTTATCATTCAACCATGAGCCTTCTGAATGAGAGAGGCTTGTCAACCCTCCTTGCCGACGAGGGTGGCTTTGGCCCTCGCGTCGAAAATCATGAAACAATGCTAAAGATACTTCTCCAAGCAATTGAAAGATCTGGCTTGAAGGCAGGCGTCGATAAAGACGTGGCTATCGCAATTGATGTTGCCGCATCACACTTTTGGAAGAATGGTAAATACGAGCTCGCTTCTGAAAACCAAAGACTAAGTGGAGAGGATCTTGTTTCGCTCCTTGAAGACTGGTCTTCCAGGTACCCAATTGTCTCGATCGAAGACGGAAGCGCTGAAGAAGATTGGAACAGTTGGAAGATTCTTACTGAAAGACTAGGGAAAAAAACACAACTCGTTGGAGATGATGTCTTTGTTACGAATACTGCGCTGATTAAGAAAGGAGTTGAAAGTAAAGTTGGAAACTCTGTCCTAATCAAGCTTAACCAAATAGGGTCGCTCTCTGAGACAATCGATGCAATCATGCTATGCAAGAAAAGTGGGTACGCGCCCGTGATTTCAGCAAGATCTGGCGATACCGAAGATCATTTCATCTCAGATCTAGCAGTCGGATCCGCCGCAGGTCAAATAAAAGTCGGATCGATAGCAAGGTCCGAGCGTACCGCAAAATACAATCGTCTTCTAGAGATAGAGGGTTGGTCAGGACAAACCTTGCCATTCACCGGCAGTGACTGTTTTCCGTTTCTCTCGTGAAATATTCACGAAAAACATACAACATCCACTTCTTACGTCGTTTTATTGATGGCCTCTAGTCCAAAATTCTTTCTCCAGTGTGCATGGTGTAAGTCAAAGTACTCCGCAGAGAGTAAGACAAGAATCTGTTCTAGCTGCGCGGGTTCGCTTGAGATAATTTACGATTACGAGAAAATAAAGGAAACTGGATCCTCCCTTCCAATAGACCATTCGAAGCCCGGTATCTGGAAGTACTTTTCGCTTCTTCCTGCCACAGAAAATACACGAATAATAAGCTTGGGAGAAGGAGACTCACCATACCATCTGATCGAAAAGGTAGGCGCATCGCTGGGTATCAAACAACTCTACGTCAAAGACGAATCAAGGAATCCTACTTGCAGCTTCAAGGACAGAAAATCTACCTGCTCGATTACAAGAGGAGTCGAGGAGGGGTACACTCGAGTTGTCGCCGCAACAGCAGGAAATGCCGGATCATCTGTTGCCGCTTACGCCGCAAAAGCGGACATTGAATCATACATTCTTGCATTTCAAGGCATTTCTCAGACAAAGCTTGCGAAGCTCCTCGCCTATAATGCCAAAGTGTTCTTGACAAACGCAAGTACTGGAGACGTCTTAGAATTTGTAAGCAAGGTCTGCAAGGAATTTGGGTTGCTCAACTGTTCAGCAGCCTCAAGATACAACCCTTACGTAAAGGAAGGGGCGAAGACAGCGGTCTTTGAGATTTATCAGGCGACGAATGGAGATCTGCCTGACTGGATCATAATCCCGCTAGGCGGCGGAGGAAACCTTGCTGCCTACTACAAGGGTCTTCAGGAACTAAATCAACTAGGTCTCATAACTCGCTTCCCAAGACTTGTGGGCGTTCAAGGGACAGAGTGTGCGCCTGTGGTCCAAGCGTTCGAGAAGAACCTTGACGCTAGAAAGATACCCAAAGTGAAAAATCCGCGCACGATAGCTCACAGCATACTCGATGACTGGGCACCGGATGGAGATGTGGCTCTGGAGGCGATAAGACAAACCAAAGGTGTTGCAATCAGCGTTACAGATGATGAAATTGTGGAATCTATGAAAATTCTCTCTTCGAAAGAAGCCATCTTTGCAGAGCCTTCTTCGG
>DAHVAI010000374.1 GCA_027314685.1 Nitrososphaerota archaeon
GACTCGTCTCCAATCTTTCCTGCAACGCTAAGTGATCCTCGAGCTCTTATCCTTACGGCAGCTCGATATCTTGTAAGCATCTGCTCTACGGGTGCTGCGGGTGGAATCGGAGTTGGCATTCTGCCCTTGGGACCAAGAAACTGACCCAGGACCTTGCCTATCTTCGGCATAAGTGAAGTTTCAGCCATGAAGAACTGGTACTCTCTTGCGAGTTTCTTCGCGGTCCGCTTTTCTGATGCGAATCTGTCTAGCTCTCCACTTTCGATTACTCGATCAGCTCCAGCTTTTTGTGCTCTCAAAGCTGTATCTCCGCCAGCGAACACGCACACCTTTGCTTGATCCGCAGCTTTGTTCGGAAGGAAGACAACTTCGTTAATGTTCAAGTCAGTTTTCTTTACGTCGATGTCCTTCAGTTTTAGAACAAGCTCAAACGATTGCTGAAAGTTCCTCTTGCTATAATCATCAGATCGCGCTTTTGCAACCTGCTGTTGTATCTGTGTCTTTGTAAGCATGTAATTCTCGCCATGACAATTAATTCAATTCTAGCTAGCTAATGCGTCGTCCCACTTGCTCTGTTTCACTTCGTCAAGGAATTCTTTTGCTTGTTTTCCTTCTATCGTGACGCCCATGCTCACGCAAGATCCTGCAACTTCCTTAGCCGCAGATTTGACAGTCGTAGCATAAGACTGAGCTATCTTAACTTTAGCAATTTTCACCAGTTGTTCAACCGTCAGATTCCCTGCGACCGCAGTCTTTGGAGTGCCAGATCCTTTTGCCGCTCCAGATTCTTTCACAATGAGCGCAGATGCAGATGGAATTCCAACTTCTACGGTAAATTTCTTGGTGTCGGTTTCGACATTGACTTTTACCGGGACGCGCATGCCTGCGTAATCCTTTGTCATGTCGTTGATCTGCTTGACAATCATCATGACATTGACACCCAGAGGGCCTAAAGCAGGGCCAAGAGGAGGACCAGCATTCGCTTCGCCACCCACGACTAGCGCGGATACTGTCTTTGTCTCAGGCATGAAAACACCGTAAGGAATTCCAATTCTCGTTTTCAGTATTTAAAAGCGTATTGGGCTTTCGAGCGCAAAAAAATGATCTAGATTGAAAGCGCCGTTCAGCTAGTAGTCTTTGCGGATTCAGCTCTGCTGATTATCTTGATGAATCCGACGTCAACTGTTACCGGAAGTTGATATGGAGCGTCTAGAAGCATTACGGTGATTTCAGAACGTTGTGGTTCCACCCTGTTTATCTTTGCTTTCATTCCCTTGAACGGACCTGCAACGATCTCGATAGTATCTCCAACCCCAACATCAGAGATCAATGATTTGTTGACCAAGAATTTCTCAATATCTGAGAACTGAATATATCCAGGGACCATTCCCTTCACGTGTTTAAATCCAGAAATTGAATCAGAAACTGCTTGAGCGTTCGGCGCTTCGAAGAAAACGTAGCTCTTTTGAGCTTCCAGTACAAGTATTGCGTAAACCTGTGGAACCTTTCCTTCACGCTTTCTCTGCTCCAATCTATCTCCAACAAATTTGGCGACCGTCTTTTCCTGACCGCCGGTAGTCTTCACCGCGAAGATCCTTGCCGAAATCGTTTGCGACATTCTAACTTATCAACAACTTAAACAAAATCGCAGGAGTGGATGCGCCAGACGGATTCGCATTGGGTACGCCAACAGCGAGTTCTATCATAGAAGCGACGAAATAGATGATAAATCCAATTGCTCCTGCTATACCAAAACCGAGCAAAACAAGCTTCATGTAAAGGAAAAATTCCTCTCGATCAGACTTACGAGTAAGCTTCAATGTCCTCCAGGCTGATTCAAACGCCTTTACAATACCCAAGCAAACGCACGTGCCTATGAAGTTCTAGTTTTCTACGTTCTCTCTTCTCGAATATATTTACGTTTACCCTCGTTCCTCAACTCACTTGCCCAATTTGAGC
>DAHVAI010000406.1 GCA_027314685.1 Nitrososphaerota archaeon
TCAAGTGTAATTTGGAGATTCAACGTCAAAAACTACCTGAAGGACTTTTTTCTTGACTCCAGAAGCTCTTTGATCATTTCCTCGGCTGTTGCAAACTTTGAGAGTGCACCAGCCGAATCTACAATGTCTCTAACGGGCTTGACCAGTATGCCTCGATCTGATTCTTCGAATTGGACAGACTTGCCGGTTTCAATGTGGAAGCTCTTTCGCATCTTCGATGGAAGAGTGACCTGTCCCTTCTTCGTGACGCGAGAACGCATTTGCGTTGTCATACTCTTAACTAGGTAATACGGTCATTAAAGTCTTACAAATCTGAAACTTCGACCTTTCACCACGTCGCCTTTACTCTTTTATTCTCTCAAATGCAACAATTCTTGAATCATGACAGTAGCTCTGTTAAATCCAAAGACAATTCACCACCCAAACGGGTATTCACACGTCGCCGAGATCTCCCGAGGAAAGCTTGTCTTCATATCAGGCCAAGTGGCTTTAGACAGCCAGGGAAATCTCGTAGGAAAGGACGACTATGCCGCCCAGACAAGGCAGGTGTTCGAGAACCTCAAAGCGGCAGTCGAAGCAGCAGGTGGGACGCTAAAGGACATTGTGAAGCTAAATTACTACTGCGTCGATCTTTCGCGCCTTCCTGAAATCAGGGCCGTTAGAGACTCTTTCCTAGACAAGGAAAGGCTTCCGGTCAGCACGGCAGTTGAGGTACGCAGACTTTTCAGACCAGATATCCTGATCGAAGTAGAAGCCGTTGCTGCAACAGACTAGTCAGCTTCTTTCGAGAAGTGTATGCAACCGCTTTGATATCATCCAAAGACAAAGGTGGCGAGTGGGCACGAAGGTCACTTTTGAAATCATGAGAAAGGAAAGCAAGACTGAGCTTTGTTTTGAACATATGGATTAGGGCGTCCTTTCAAACCTAGCTCTACTTTTTCGTAGGCTCTTCGCTCGCCTTCTCGTAGGTCACTGTAACTAGTCCCGATGGAGAGGTCTTACAATCCACGAGCTTGAGCGCTATGGGTTCGGTGACGTCCTCAAACAACCTCATGCCATTTCCCACTCCAATTGGACAGATGCTAAGCGTCAGCTGGTCAAGCAGACCTTCACTCAAAAGCGACTTGATCAGCGTCGGGCTCCCGGGAACCTGTATCGCCTTTCCAGGCCCTCCCTTCAGTTTCATGACTTCACTTCGAAGGTCCTTTCCCCTGATCAACGTAGCAGGACCACAGTCCAGTTTCTTTAGCCTCGAAGAATCGACGTACTTGTGCGTGTGGTTAAGAAAGTCAGCCATCGGCATCTCGCTACCCTGCGACGGCCATATCTTTGCAAACATCTCGTAGGTGCGACTGCCGATAAGCACAGCATCCACTTCCTCCAGCGCATTGTCTATCTGCGCCGTCATGTCATCGGTCACGTAAGGCTGGCTCCACCTGTACGGTTCTTCAACCACTCCGTCGATCGTCATGAAAAGCGCCGCAGATATTCTTCGCATTTTTGTTTCCTTCTATTCATACCTTGATTATGAAATCAGTTGTGCCTCGGCAGTAATGTCGTTAAATGTGTCTTAGAGCACTTTCAAATTCCTTCTCTAATGAATCATATGCTTCTATTCCAACCGAGACCCGGATCATTGAATCAGTAATGCCGCTCTCTTTCTGCTGCTCCGCCGTTATGAACCTGTGCGACGTCTTCCTGGGATGCGAAATGCTCGTCCTCACTCCGCCTAGCGACGGCGCGAGGCTGATCTTGGAGAGGTGTTTTACAAACGAGTTTGCCTTTGCAAGTCCGCCCTTTAGATCAAACGACACCATTCCTCCGTACAACCCACGATCAAACATTCTCGTTGCAAGCTTGTTTTGTTTAAAGCTAGAAAGCCCGGGATAGTAGACCTTGGACACTTTATCGCTAGTCTCAAAGAATCGTGCAAGCTTCATCGCGTTCTCGCAAGCCTTCTTTTCTCTGAGCTCCCACGTACTCGCGCTGCGGCAGGCAAGCCACGAATCAAATGGTCCGCCGATAACTCCAGATCGGACGCAAAACTGCACGATCCTCTTCATCGTCTCCTTCTTGCCGCAGAGCACTCCAAGCGTCAGGTCCGAGTGGCCGCCGAGAAACTTTGTCGCGCTGTGCATGACTATGTCAGCTCCGTGCTCGACTGGTCTACAGACAAATGGAGTTGCAAACGTGTTATCAACCAGAAAGATCGCAGAGGACTCTTTGGAAATTTTAGCTATTTTTTCCAGGTCGCAGATCTTCATCGTCGGATTCGATATAGTCTCGACGACGACCATCTTCGTGTTTTTCCTGATCGCCTTTGAAACATTGGCAGGATCGGTCGAGTCAACGAACGTGCAGCTAATCCCGTAGTTTGGAAGCTCTTCTTGAAGCAAGACTGTCGTCCCTCCGTATAGTACGTCCGAAGCAACTATGTGATCTCCATGCTTCAGTTTAGAGAGAAAAGAGACAAGTAAAGCTCCCATTCCAGACGCGCAGACCACGCCCGATTCAGTTTTCTCAAAACCAGCGACAAGTGCTCCCAGCTCGTCCGAATTTGGAAGCCCGTTCCTAGAATAGACGTAACCGCCGGGAATTTTTCCGTTGTAGTAATCGTCAAGAGTCTCAAGGTCAGGATAGTCGTACACCGATGTCTGGTAGATCGGCGTCGCGTGGGGCTTTATCTTGCTCCAACGCTCTTTTTCCGAATCTTTCTCCGGCATGAGCTGACCGACAAGTCTACGGCCTATATTTCGGTAATGGTTTGCATTGCGATCTCGAAAAGGAATAAAACTGTCACAAAGACGCGTTTCTGCCATGCGGCTTGAAAACAAGGTGATTATAGTGACGGGTTCTGCCAGGGGTATCGGAAGGGCGTACGCACTTGCTCTCGCAAAGGAAGGCGCGAGTGTCGTCGTGTCTGACATTTTAGAAAGAGAATCAGAGCAGACAGTCTACGCGATACAGAGCGCCGGCGGCAAGGCGATTTCGATTCCGTGCAACATCTCCAGCGAAAAGGAGACCTTAGCGCTCGCAGAAGAGACCGCGAACAAACTAGGTCGGATTGATGTCCTTATCAACAACGCCGCGATGCTCGTCAGCAAAAGAAAACCTTTCTACGAAATCGAAGTTGATGAGTGGGATAAGCTCATGTCTGTTAACCTTCGCGGCTCTTGGCTATGCAGCAAAGCGGTGTTTCCGTACATGAAAAGGCAGGGCGGAGGAAAGATTGTCAATGTCGCGTCGGGCACTTTTTACACCGGGACTCCGAACGAAGCACACTATGTCGCCTCAAAGGGAGGAGTCATAGGAATGACAAGAGCTCTGTCCCGCGAGTTGGGGCAATACAACATTACGATAAACGCCATCTCTCCAGGTTTCACTCTCACTGAAGCTGCTCGCGGGCCCAACCCGAACTTGAAGTACGAGGCGATGATAGTCGAGACGCGTTCCTTGAAGAGGGACGAGCATGCCGAGGATCTCGTCGGAACTATGATATTTCTCTGTTCCAAGGACAGCGATTTCATGACGGGACAGAGCATCGTTGTAGACGGCGGAAGATCTCTGAACTAGCCCTGTTTCGGAGTGAATGCAACGACAGGGATTACTCTCTTTGTCTTCTTCTGGTATTCCCCAAACTGCGGATACAGCGAGGCCTGCTTTGCGTATAGTGCATCTCTCTCCGAACCCTTGATCTCTTCTGCCCGAGCGTCAATAGTCTTGTCTCCAACTTCGATCTGTGTGTCAGGGTGCGCCTTCAAATTGTGATACCAGTCAGGGTTCGTGTCTGCACCTCCCTTTGAAGCAAAGACTAGAATGCGGTTTCCATCCTTCAAGTACATTACCGGATTTACTCGCTGCGTGCCGCTGCGCGCTCCCTTGTGGTGTATCAGAAGTACTGGAGCTCCCTCAAAATGTCCGCCGACTTTCCCATGGTTTTTGCGAAACTCTTCTATGACCTGCTTGTTCCAGTCATTGAAACTCATTTTCTATTCAAAGTCATGTTAGGCCTATCGGATTAAAAAGTGTCGCGGATCTCGAGTGGCAAGAGCGGAATAGAAACCTGAGACTATTACAGTTCTTGGCCAACTTTCAGGATAGGAAAGAAAGTCTAGCGAATGAAGTAGAGTGTAATTTCGTAGCATTTTACAAGTTTGAAAAAATTTCTAATAAGAGAGGCTCAAAGAAAAAGGGACCGGCCGTGCCGGTTTTAGTGCGTGTCGTTGTCCTGTGTGTAGTTTCCCTGCTGGCCTTGGTAATGCCCATGGTGTGGAGTTGGACCATGCGAGAATGGACCAGGTGGAACTTGGCCGCTGAACAGCTGCAGGAACGGCGCGTTCGTCACGGTAAATTCATTCGCGAACCCGTTCGTATCTCCGACTGCGTACGTCACTGTTACTTTTGCATTGTGTACTCCTGTGCTGATGATGTTGATTTGTTGGGTTGGTTGGTTAAGCGACAGGTTGTCCTGACTTCCCAGTCCGGTTACGGTCACGTTGAACGAACTGAACACGCGGTGCAGGAGGCCAATATTAACCAGGCTGATGGTATAGTTCCCGGTGCTTGTGAAGTTGATTGCTGCGCTGGAAGACATTGTGCCCGTCTGACCGGACGCTATAGTCCCCAGATTCAATGATGCTAGTGTTGTCACGTTGAAGGCCGGGTTGATTGTAAAGCTCATCTCCCCGACCGTGTTTTGCTGATGGTTTCCATTTGCTGAAGCAGCGAATGCTCCTCCCGAGATCGCAAGGGATCCGATTATCAGCGCAGCCGCGATTTTGTGTGCCGCGATTGCAGATACTATGGATAGGCTCATTTCTATCGGGCCACAGAGAAAATGGCTCAGACTTAGTCCTACGCGATTAAGGGCGGATTCAAACTGATCTAATGGTATCCTTGCCTTTACTATTTCTGATCCGCTCGTGGATCACGCGTAAATTCTAATTTTAGAACGGTTTGAAACTCACTTGTCTATGTGGTTACCCATGTCTACCTTGGGGTGCTTTGGACTGAATACGATATAGTGCGCCCGAAATCCGAGCAGTATGTAAATCCCTCCGATCACGAGTAAAACCGCAGACAGGTGCGAGGTTACCTCAAAGATTAATCCCGTGCTGCTAAACTGCTGAATCATAAACACGACTACTGCTCCGAGCAATACATATGCGGCGGCGACGAGGTATCTCCAGCTTTTTTCAAGCAGGCCAGTCTTCATCTGAACCAAGATTCTCGAAGCGTAGTATCCAATGCCAACAATTGTGAGCAGGCCAAGTATGTCTATGACCACAAAAGAGTAATCAAGCGCCATTGGGGTTTCGTCGGCTTTAGCCCCGTTGCATCTCCTTTTAACTAATAGCTTTTCACGATACTGTTCTCACGGTCTAACATATCCGGAATGGAGCCTGAGCCTAGATTCTAGATATGTTTCTATTTTTAGGGTCGCTTTTTATAATTTCGGCAAGAATGTTTTTGACCAATTGCGAATAATATGATAAAGTAAGTGCGCGAAACTTGGACGATTACGAGCTCATGGAATGTATCGACGATGGATTAGATCTGTTCGGATCAAACCTCAGGTATTTGGTATACTGGAGGATGACAATTTTGAGTAACCTGCCTCGTGGTGGGATATTGACAAACCCGGAAGCTTTTGTCAAGGGCCTTGAGTCGATTTACGGTGCGGCTGCAAAGCAGATAGAAGTTGCAATCGTGAACAAGATTATTGAGAGATCCGGAATCGAAACTCTTCAATCAGCCAGTCTACCTGAAGCGGTCCACTGCGTAAAGAGACAAGCGCAGGCGATTGAAGCGGCAATTGTCCGATAGTAAAGCAGCTTCCCTTTTTACTCGGTCAGTGGGCATTCTAGCTCGGCATGCTAAAATCTAGCCAACAACATAGATGCGACTGGTCCTTATCTGATCCTTTGTTACGAGAATACCACGACAAAGAGTGGGGCGTTCCTATCCATCATGATGCGAAGCTATTCGAGTTCCTGACACTGGAAGGTGCGCAAGCAGGTTTGAACTGGCTTACAATCTTGCGAAAAAGGACTGGTTACCACATAGCCTTCGATAGTTTCGACCTCGAGAAAATTTCCAGTTACAGACAGAAGAAAGTTAACGTGCTTCTCCAAGATTCAGGTATCATCAGACACAAATTGAAGATCCTCTCCACAATCCAAAACGCAAAGAGCGCCCTCGCTGTTAAAGACGAATTTGGATCTCTCGACAGGTACTTTTGGAGCTTCGTGAAAGATGCAAAACCTATCAAAAACAAGTGGAATAGTATGACACAAGTCCCTGCAACCAGTGAAGAGTCCGACGCTTTGAGCAAAGATCTCAAAAAGCGAGGATTTCGCTTTGTGGGTTCAACTATCTGCTACGCTTTCATGCAGGCTACCGGTATGGTCAACGATCACAAAGTTAGTTGTTTCAGGTACAGCCAGGTATAGAGTCCAATCTATAGAATCTGATCAAAATCATTTTCCACAATACCAACAATTATCCGAATGTAGAAATCCTATTCTCTATAAGTAAGAAAAAATAGAATCTGTCCTCTCGCAGTTTCGTGAGATGATATTGATTGTCTCATAGAATACTAAGAAAGAAAGTGTACATACTACTCGCAATCGCACTCCTTGCAGTCATGCCGATCCTCGTAGTCAGCCCGCAGCTATCAGCCTTCGGCCCCGGAAACGGCAATGACAACAGTATCCCGCAGTTTACTCACGTATTCTACATAATGATGGAGAATACCGGAGTTGATCAACTAGTCGGCAATACTGCATATGCACCCTACATCAATCAACTGATCGCAACGTATGGTTATGACAACAACTACTTCGGAGTGACTCACACAAGCCTTCCGAATTATGTAGCAGCCATCTCCGGTAACAACTGGGGCTCTTTCAATGACACCCCAACACAGACATTCAACCACACAAACTTGGTAGATCAGCTGGTGGCCCACCACATTTCGTGGAAAGGATACATGGAAAGCATGCCGTCTGCGGGGTTCACCGGAGCCTTTTACCCTGAATCGGACCCTCTATACGTGCTAAAGCATGATCCTTTCATGCTCTTCACCGACATTAAGAGTAATCCACAATTAGCTGACAACGTTGTTCCACTCACACAGTTGACCACCGATCTCAACAGCAACAACGTGCCACAATTCGTATGGATCTCGCCCAACGTGTGCAATGATATGCACGGTGGAGCTACTTCTTGCCCCTACTCCGATCCCAATGGTCTGATTCAGGACGGAGACAACTTCCTGAAACAGTGGGTCACAACAATAATGGACTCCAGGGCGTGGACCGGAAACTCTATTATCTTCATCACTTGGGATGAAGCAGAGTATCCGAACAACGGTGCAACTCCTCAGGAAATCGCAGCGTTCACCGCACCAGGACCAGACGCACCAGTAGCACCTGCAAGCGCATTCACCTATGCCGGAGTGCCAGCTCCTTCTAGCGGCTCAGGTGTTTATGGAGGAGGAAACGTCCCTCTCATAGTCATCACGACAAACATGAAGTCGCCTATCACCATAGACACATACGCTGACCACTACAGCATACTCAGGACTATCGAGCAGAGTTGGAACCTAGGATATCTCGGTATGGCTAGCGACGGAACGCAAGTGCAATCGCTCACAGGCTTCTTCCACCAAGACAACGGATTCGGATTCTTCCAGAGCATCATTCAAACGATCGAGGTCGAGTTAGCAAAACTGAAAGTCAGGTAAAAACGAAGTGGAGTAAAAAACTCCACCCAACCTTTTTCTTTTTCACGTTAACACTTTGAACTCATTATATTGAACAGCTGTTCAACCCTTCTAGGATTGGGTGCTCTCAAGCGCGTGATCTAGGTCGATGCTTAACGCTAGTGCACTAATACGCCTCGTTTAGAGATTACTAAGGCTAAGCAGAGTTAGTAGTCGGAGTTGTCGCTGTCGTTGCTTTTTTGCCTCCGATGAAAGCTCCGAGGACTGCGACTACCAATGTCAGGGTCCATAGACCGGCCATTGTCATGTCGTAAATGTTGTCGCGATCTACTGACACGTTTATGATCAAGCCAATCAAAGCTAGTACTCCTGCCAGTATTGTGAGATTCTTGTTCATGTCGTATTTTCTACCTGTATGATTCCAGCACCAAAATAGGATATTTAGTCATTTTTCAAACTGTTGCGTTTCTGGAACCAGATCTTTGGAAGCGATTACCATTACAATCGCTTGAACAAAATTGCTGAAATTGTAACAGCAATTGCAGCACTTTCACGAGTCGAGTTCCTTTACTATTTTGCTGCAATTAGCATTATATTACAATTCATTTTTGTATCAGCTCGTACGTTATCTTATATCGTGTCGAGTGGTAGTCATTCTTGTACCCAGTGTCTAGAATTGGCTAATGGATCTCGATTGATCGTAAGCGAAGTATTTCCAAAGATATTTTCGCGATATGCTCCTGTACTCGATGGTCGAGTGCCGCTACGTGAAGCTGCGAGAATACTAAGCTCTCCACAGATAAGCGCCGTAATAGTTTCAGAAAAACTCAAACCAACAAGTAACGAGACTCGTTACACTGCAGTCGCTGGTTTTCATATTTTGTCGAAGCTGCTAAAAGAAACTATTGGATTTTCGAAAATGCTCGAACGCCCTTGCACATTTGCTGCATTGCCAATCACAGTTGTAAACGAGAAGGAATCGATTGATACTGTCCTAAAAGCCATTACAGAATCTCGTCTTGGAGTAGTGCTTGTGTCAAGAAGAATTGGTTCATCCGAGGTACTAACAACGGTTGAATTGAGAGACTTTGTTCGAATATATAGAATGGGAGAACAGTTGCAGGAGAATGGTCTCAAAGTGGGTGATCTGGCTTCCTCCCCAGTGCTCTCAGTAAGGAGAGAAGACACACTGGGACGGGTGCTTCAGGTGATGATAAAACATAGGAAGAGGAAAATCCTGCTTTATGAAACCAGGTCTGTGATTTCAGATAGAGATATTCTAAATTTCTTACTCAGCTCTAACAGTCATGAACGATTTAAGAAGGAACCGGATAGTCTGCTTGGGGTAAAAGCAAGCGAACTTCCTTCATCTTTTCCGCCTTTTGTAGATTGTGAGATGAATATCAGCGACGCGGCGAAATTGATGAATCCAGATGATGGAGACTGCCTTATCTGTGACAAAGGATTGGTGACATTCTGGGATATGGTTATCAAACTCCAATATTCAAAAGATAGAAGCAATACACTGTTACAAACACCGACTGGCACCAAAGAATATGATGATCTGGCTGGCAAGTCATTTCAAAGATATTCAAATTTCAAGAGTCAAGTCCGTGAGAAGGTAGACATCTCGCCAACCAAATCGAAGATACTAGATGGTGTTAGAAGAACGATAAAGAAACATGGATTCATCGATTCGCAGAGCGTTCCGTATTTTGCGAAGCAGTTAATCGTAGATCCACTTTACTCCCAGGATCCAGTTAGGGCGTTTCGAATCTGGGGGGTAAATTCGGGGCAAAAAGGCGGGCGGAAGTTCACTTCACTTGACTTTTTCGGTCAGCGAATGCTGCATGAATCGTATTATGTTTCCGATTGGGATAAGTTCGCCACATTTCTGGGCATGAAACTTGAAGTCATGTTTCGCGCCAAAAATACTAGCCCTCCGCGTCAATTGAGATTAGCGTTCACTCGTTTCATGCACGACTTTGGACTACACTGGACAGAGTGCAATCACGTGATTGCATGAAAAGTGATTTCCCAAAATCAATTTCTCTTATAAGCGTGAACTACTCGATGTTCGAACTTTGCCGTAATGGAGCGGGGGATCTCTCAGGCTCAATACTTCGATTTCTCCTGATTTGTGTATCTTCCCCTCATTACTCGGAAGGAAGTTTTCTGCGAATATTGCCTGCCTTTGTCCATCTTTGTCTATCCAATTGTAATTCTCATAGATTACTTGCAGAGGCAGTCTCTTCCCATTTAGCATTTTCCCGTTTTTATGATCAATATTCGGTATCATGCACCGAGTACTCGGTTTGAGTAGGAATCCCTCTACACCATCCAGTCTTACATGATAGTATGCGTGCTCCGAGTTCCCAGCTCCTCCAGATGCGACAAAGTTTGGCCTAAAATTCAGATACGAGATTTCATGGCTCAGATAGTTTTGTAGCTCTGCAACTGATTCTTCGTAAAGCCAATTTACCGAATACGCATCTTGGTAGCTCAAAGTATTGTCGTTCTTGACATAGTGTTGACTTGTAGATCTACTGAATGATCCAGAAGCTCTGACGAGCCTGATAGGTCTGTTCAAGTAATCGCTGAGCATTCTGGCAATCTGATCTCCTTGATCCACACCAGTGACGCGATAAGCGTGCACCCTGACTGGAAGCTCTTTCCCAACCACAATGTCTGGAATTTCAATTCTATCTTGGCCCTCAAAGGAAAGTTCCAGTTTATCATTCCTCACACTTGGAGTTACCAACGCCATTTTCTGTAGTCCTCGATCTCTTTGAGTCAGAAACTTGTGCCATCTGGTCGCTGTTTCAGGAGTGGCATCAACGAGCATGTATTCCCGATCTCTGATTGGCTTTGGAGAAATTGTTTCCAAGCCTCGTTTGGTCACTCTTGCGCTCCGGAGTTCCGTTGGAGCACAACTTTTTACCGGGTAGATGAGCAGGTGGGTTATTTTTCCTATCTTCTTTGCTCCAATTCTTTTGAAACGTGTGTATTGCGTCATAATGATCGTCGCAAAAGTCTACTTCCTTGTAGATTCATTTTCTATTAGGAATTCTAGCAGTGATTTGTGAAACTCCTCGGGCTTGTCCAGGTATGCAGCATGCCTTGCGCCTTTCAGGGTCATGAGTTTTGCATGCGGAAGAAGGTTTTGGAGTGGCTTTGCGTACTCGTCCAGTGGAAACACGTCATCTCTATCGCCCCACACTATAAGGACAGGAATGTTGGGCTTCAATGATCTAATCGCATCTTCTGAGAGATCACGGAGTGAAGGAGCAATCAGGACCAGCCCAGTCACTTTCTCTGGATTGCCTAGTGCAAACGACATTGCAAACCCTGCTCCCATCGAAGGCCCGATTAACACTATCTTCCTATCTTTCGGAATTCCTGCTTTTACTAGCACCTCTTCGAGCAACGGGTTATAATCGGAGGCTTTCTTCAGTTCCAGCTTGTCGGTCTTTGACGCTCTGCCTCTCGGAAGGTCTAGAGCGACTACTTGAAAACCACTTTCTCTAACCAGTTTCAGCGTTCCAATTCTAATCCAGTCGTCTATCGAGAAGGAAGCTCCGTGGAAGAATACCACTGCTAGATTTAGACTAGTTACCTTTGGAACGTGTAGGTAGACTCTCCACTTTAAGTTAGCAGTGCGAACGAATAGAGTTTCTTCGCTCAAGTCCAAATGAATAGCATAACTTCTTGCTAATCAATTTGTTCTTGTTTAGCTTATCAAGCTTCGTGGAACCATACCTTCACGTGAGGCCTGGTAAGGTAGTACAACATTATGATTCCGATTACAAGGCCGAAGACGTTTAGACTGAAAATCGAAATGATGTCTAGCACCGCACCAATGATTCCGAGCCACCAACCCCATGAAGCTCCGACCCAGAATCCGTAAGCAACGGCAAACTCGATCAACCCGAATATGACTATAATGAAACCAATCCCAAACATCGAGAGGAACAATCCGGAGCCTATCGCTGCCAATCCTCCCAAACCTGCAAGGATAGCTAGTATTGTAACTCCAGTCGGTCTAAGCATTGGCTGAGTGGAGGCCTGGCCGGATGAAAGAAGTGGTGGTGTCGAGGTTGGAGGAGGCGCATTCTGTGCCGTCGCGCTAACTGGCGAGCCGCAGTAAGAACAGAATTGCGAGTTTTCATCCACCGATGCTCCGCATTTTGGGCAATATGGCATGGCATACTCTAATTGCAATTGCAATTATTTAGCTTTTGGAATTTGTGATGCTCTTAGCGGGCTTACAGAGGTTCTTCCGTTTGCGCTGGGACCTTCAGGTACGCTGGAAGGTCAGGGAACTTGTCTCTGATGCTTTGCTCAGCGATCGCTCCTGCTTCAGCTATGACGCTCTCTGCTTCCTCGTTTGCAGCCTGTACGTTCACAACGCTCGGATTCACCTGTCCAGAATCAACAAGTATTCCATTGAGGATGCCGGATATCTCCTCAATCTCGCCTTGAACTTCTGGCAGAACGTTGGAAATCCCCGGTGCGATTCCTTTCATGATGCCAAGGGCCGGCGAGAGGGTTGAAGCGACTTCTCCAAGATCCTGGACCGTGTTTATTCTTAGTTCGATTTGCTCAAACGCGAGCTTTGCCTGAGTCACCAGCTTGCCCAACTTGCGAATCTCTGTGAGCTCGTTTGCAAGCATCTTCGCACGCTGAGTGTCTCTCTTCTGGATTAGGGATACCACCCTTTCAAAAATCTCCTTGTCTTTCGCAGCCAACCTGTCTGACTTTGCTGAGAGTTTTGCTATCTGAACCTGAATGTGTCTGTTCGCGCTCTCAAGTCTGGGTTTCAACGGCTCTGGTCCTCTTACCGCATTTTTCAGTCGAGTTCCAAGACTATCATAGCTAGACGGCTGATCCGTGTTCCAGTTCGAGGAAAAATTCGACATTTGTTGTTCAACCCTCTTGACGGAGATAAGCTCGCGTGTCAAAATGGTGTGCGTTGGGAAATCTAATTCATTTGACACGCCTCAACATTCAGCGTCGGTTTCAATTCATTGCGAATTTCTGCAAGTGTCAGGTCTCAGAGATTACTTGTCACTCTTATCTGGATTCCATCGGGGTCAAATACTGAAATCTCGCCTGTCTCACTAGAAGTGCCAAGCCGTGCTTCAATATCACGGAAGACATTTTCGTCATTCCCAAGATCTATTGTGAACTCTTCCAGACCAGCTTCTCCAATCTCATGGCGCATACCATCACGACTGTGCCAAGTGTTAAGCCCGATGTGGTGATGATATCCTCCGTAGGAAAGAAACATCGCGCCCATCGAAGACCAATCTGCAGTGATATCAAACCCAAGTTTTTCATGGTAGAATTTGGCTGATCGTTCAAGGTTTGTAACTCTAAGATGCATGTGCCCGATTCTTGCCCCGTTTTGAAACGCTCCACGAGTACTTTCTCCCTTTAGCTCGTTCAAAACTCCGTTCAAGTCAAGGGGCTGCGTGTCCATCATGATTGATCCATTCTTGACGTGATCCCATTGATCGCTCTGCCTGTCGCGGTAAATTTCGATCCCATTTCTTTCTGGATCGTGCAGGTAGAGCGACTCGCTGACGAGGTGATCTGCAAATCCGTCAAAACGGTATTGCCGTTCGATTGCCGTGTACGCATGAGCCAGGCTCTTTCTATCAGGGACGAGTACAGCATAGTGGTAGAGCCCCGCAAAATCGTGTGAAGTGTCCCTAGCTTTCGAGTCGTGTTTTAGAATCAATAGTGGATCAATCGCATCTTTGAATTTTCCTTTGAATCCAAGCTCTACGCTTTCGAGCCCGTCCGCACTGTCAGGATATCTGCGATTGACCTCTAATCCGAATACTCCTTGGTAAAATTCAAGCATTTTTTGGAGATCCAGCACGCGCAAGGTTAGTTGATTGATTTTCAAATTAAGACAAGGAGGGATTTTCGTCCATCCGGACTTTAAACTTGACTAGCATAGTAACGGATTTGTGCTGTTTGAAAGGTTAAAGAGTTGATTCGATTCAGTTCTCGCAAAAAGATGGAACAACCAAAACACGCAGGTGGCACGATTTCGAACAGGATCCTGTACATCGTCTCGCTTAATCACTTCATTAACGACGGCTCCACCTATCTGATTTCCTCGCTACTAACGGCCATGATCCTGGTGTTTGAATTCTCTGAATATGAAATCGGGATTCTCGTCGCAGTCGGATATCTTGTTAACCTGGTATTCCAGCCGATCACTGGGAAGTATTCAGAGAAGTTAGAAGCGAGAAAGCTTCTGGCTCTGGGCATTTCGCTGATTGCGGCTTCCATGTTCTTGTTTATTGTAGCAAATGGGTTTGCACCAATGCTTGTCGCGATGCTTGTTCTCCGGCTTGGTTCTAGCTTTTATCACCCAGTTGGAGTTTCTGCAGTGTCGAGAGCGTACAGCGGGGCCAAACTCGACAGTTCAATGGGTTTTCAGAGCGCTTTCGGAAATCTTGGGATTGTTTTTGCGTACGTGCTCGCTGCTCCAGTCTACCTGGCCATAGGCTGGAAGGGACCTTTCTTGATTTACGCTGCTCTTGAGGTTGCAACGGTCGTAATCACTTTGCTAGGGATGAAGATGCCGCAGGTGGATTCCAGTGTGAAACAAGGCGTTGTGGTGGAAAGCAAAAGAAAAATTTCGCTGGGGCTACCACTGTTCTTTGTAGTATCAGCCTTCGTGACTGGTGGCGCTTTCGCGATTTTTGGGAATTTTGGGAACCAGCTGTTGTTTCTCCACGGATTCGGAATTGATCTTTCAGACTTTATGATTGCTACGTGGATGGTCAGCGCGTTCGTAGGGGCCATAATGGTCGGCAGGATAACCGAGAGATTATCCAGGTTGAAACTGCTGGCACTTGCGTACCTTCTGGCAGGAGTATCCTCTGTTATCTTCGGATTATCCGGACGTGACTTTGCAGTAGCTCTCTTAGGACTCTTGGTGAACGGGTTCATGCTTTCTATGACATATCCGATAATGTATTCTGAGCTCGCGGCCTTTCTGGGAGACCGCTCAAAGGGACCGGCGTTCGGAATGTTGTTCTCAAGTAACATCGGAGGTGCTTCGATCCTAGGTTTTGTAGGCGGCTATATCGGAGCTACATTGGGCCTCCAAGTTGTCTTTGAGATATCATCGATTGTATTGCTATGTTCCATTCTTCCAGCTCTACTCTGGTCCAGAAGAAGAGTTAGAATGAACTCGAGAATATCCTAACGGGTGAGATTGGTTGGCGAGAGTCAAAGAGCAAGATAAACTTCTGAATGAAAAGGAAACAAAGGACAAGTCAAGGAAGCGTAGGCGCGGTCCGTACAGGAAAGCAATAGTCACCTCAGGTCATCGCGACTGACCCTTCCTCGAACTGATCTTCCGCAGATGGGGCAGAAAAGATCTCCCTCGGTCAGTCTTGCGCCGCAGTGCGTACAGAACTGCTGCAAAGTCCGTTGACCATTGTTCCCCCTTCTGCCAAACGTCCAGGCAAACCCGAGTGGGAGGAATAAAAAGAGGAAGAGCGTGTTGAATAGTATCGATAGCAAAATCCCAGCAGCGAAGACTGCGAGCGACACAATCAGCACTATGTTGCGTGTTCTCATCGTGCAACTTTGGTTTGATCTCGTCTATACGCCTTGTTGATTAAGCGTTATTCTAGAGTTTTAAGGAAAGGAAATCGGGTGTTGCGTCTACGCTGTATTCTTGCGGACCTGGACCCGCTTTCGATACTGTCTGTTAGTATCTCCCCCTCCCCCTGGCGTACCCCATGATTTCAATAGAAAATTGCAAGTTATCAATTGAAAGATTGCAAGTTCTCATTTGTGGCTCGGCAATAGGATTAATTGAATGGTATCTTTTGGCCGTGCGGGGAATGCACATTTTCATCTCTTTGGCTGTGATATTTGTCTCCATTGGTCTAGTTGCCAGGATTGCAATGCTCGTCACTCGTCACTCATCATAAGAAGTAACTATCACCTTGATTTGAAACGGTCTATTTTTCACCCGATCATGATACAGAATCAATATTTGCATCATCCATTGCAATGCTAGTGAGTCCACAGGTCCGGGTACACGGGTCTGTGTGCGTGGACGTTAGGGCGTAGTTCTACCCAAATAGCTCTACCTACCCTTACTGATAGATTCCTTACAAGAATGGAGCTTGTTGTTACGCCGTCTAACATAGACAATGGAGGAAGCGACAAACGCTACTACGACAAGTATCAAGAGTTCTGCATCAACCATCAAGTAGTCTGGACTAGTTCTTGAAACTCCTGTACCCTGATTTGCTACTGTGAGCAAGGAAGTCGCGCATTGTCGTACTGGAGCTGGCGAACTGGCGTTTTCTCCACTAGTTGCGCGTGGGCAGACCGTTATTGAGTAATTCCCAGACTCAAGGTCCTGTCCTTTCGTCAGAGTTATCTTGTAGTAGGACGAATTCACAACGATAGAGCTAGCGGTGAAGTTATTCGTCAGGTAGCCGTCTGCTTGGAAAGAACCGGAAATCAACGGTGGTGGAGAGTTAGAGTTCAGGCCATGATTGCCTGGTGGTAGATACTTTAGGTAGAAACTTACCGATGCCGAGCTCAAAGTCAGATTTCTACTTGACAGCTCCACTGTGCAGTTGCAGCCCGCATTCTCGTCTAACTGTCCAAGATTATACCCGGAGAATTCTGTAAACCAAACTACTTGCTTTTGATTATCTATTGCAAACCGTAGTGGAATGGATAATCTTGGAGTCGCAAACTCGGTTAGCTGACCAGTACCGGGAACGTACCGCGCGATCTTGTTTGCTGCGTATTCATCAAACCACACAGTACCATTCTGAGTAATGCTGGTCCAGTAAGGCTGGCTCACGTTGCTACCTGAGGATTCGTATAGAGAGTCCGAGAACTCCGTGACCCGTCCAGTCTTTTGATTAACGTAACCGAAGAGGCTTCCTGCATCGTTAGCAAACCACACTCTCCCCTGAGCGTTATCAAGGGCTGTACCTGCAGCTTGTATTCCTGGAAGTTTCCATACGTTGATCACCTGTTGTATGAACGGATCGTATTCCACGATGCTCTCGGAAAATGGCTGTGAGATGAAGATGTTTCCTTGTGGTCCCACTTGAATGCCTGCAGGACCGAATTGCGGTACCTCAGAAGAAGCCCCTGTTTCATTGATGAGCTTTCCGATTGTGGCGTTTCCGTCATGGAGATCAAAGTAACCAAACTGATCTGTGTAAGTTGAGGTGAACCATATCTGATTTGTGAAATTGTCATAAGCCAGTCCAAATGGATCGACGTATTGGTTACCTGTACTAAAATTCGCAAACTGCTCTGTAGTGGGTGAAAATCGCCAGATGTAAGGTTGCAGCTGGTTTGAGAACCAGAGATCACTGTTTTGATCAAAGAACATGAACCATATCAGGCTAGGCGTTTTCATTAGTATAGGAAAAGTCTTGATTGTTTGATTGGCTGGCAAGTACTCAACGATATTCGTGGAATTGTTTTCAGCCAGCCAGATACTTCCACGAGGTCCGATGGTTATTCCTAGTGGTTCGGACTCAAAGGCTAGCGGGATTTCGTGAATGGGAGAAGGCTTCGTGCTACTCTTTACTTGGGACGACGCTACAATTGGCAGGCTAGGCACTAGAATAAGTACAATCAGCACAATCGCCGATAGGACAGCTGTCATCCCTGGTCCACCTGTTAGATGAGAGTGCACTAGTATGGAAGTACAGTTGATGATATTTCTAGATTTGTTGAGTAATTGCGATAGCAACTACTATCAGCAGTTGGAATCCACTATGTTCTCTCGTATTCAGCCCAACACATCGCTAGAAGATTTCCAGCGAGGCAACGAATATTAAAGATCGGGTCATAGCGGATAGACTAAGGAAATCCGATGGAAATCAAGCGAAATGGTTCAAGACCTTCCGGTAAAGGAGCGGCCGAGTATTTTACAGGCACTGTGCGTGTCGACCCCCTATTTGAAGCGGCAGACCCTGCGCGATCCCGTGGTGTCACTGTAACGTTTGAACCTGGATCGAGAACAGCGTGGCACACGCATCCTCTGGGTCAGACGTTGATCGTGATTTACGGTGGCGGCCTGGTACAGCGCTGGGGCGGCCCAGTCGAGGAGATTCATCCGGGGGATGTGGTATGGATTCAACCTGACGAAAAGCACTGGCACGGAGCACCTACCACGGCAATGACGCATATAGCAATCCATGAGCAACTCAACGGCAAGACCGTAGAGTGGTTAGAGAAGGTCAGCGATGAGCAGTACCTAGCCCACTAGCTAACCCGTTCAGGCATTGACTAGGTCTAACTAATCATGGAGACAGTTTCGTTCCGCAGCTCGGACAGAATGTAACCCCAGGAGAAAGCTGAGAGCCGCAGCTTGGGCAGTATCTCATTACTGTCTGATCAGTGGGAGGTGCAGTAGGCGGGGGAATAGGCTGCGTCGGCGAGAGCCTCGCCACGTTTGAGTAATAATAGACAGTCAGCATGATCGGAAGTAGTGGGAGGTACAATGCCGAAAGTATACTGCTCACTATGGAGCTTGCAAAGCCAAAAGGCGCACTGATGAAACTCACTATAGCCGAAGCAATCCCAATGATTATTGCGAAGACTATGAAGAGAGCGAAAGTCTTGAGCCATCTATGACTTGCTAGTTCACGACTCCTTCCCATGCTCTTAAAATCCGATTTTTCGATTATGATTATGGGAAGAACCAGCGAGAACATTATCGCAAGAATAATCCCAGGCACGATAAGAGCTATGAATCCTAGGAAAACAATGATCCCAACTACCAAGCCAACAACCCAGATCCAGACGAGGCGCGAAAGTGCGTATCTTACGGATGGTGTGAAATCAACTTGCCCGGTCTCGATCTCCTGAGAAGCCATCTTTACTACGCTACCGTAACTTAACGGTAAGAAGACAAGTGTGATAATCCCGCTCAGGGCTGCGAGCTCTATGGTGGTACCGAGCGTTGAGAGAACTGCGAAAGGCGACGAGCCAATGGGTGGCGCGACAGGCACTTTGATCAGATACCTTGTCGTTGTATCGAGAGCTCCGATAACGGCTTCGACCACCGCGAAGAGGATGACATACTTTACGAATTGGCTTTTGTAAAGTTCAAAGGTCTTCGATAAGACATCACCAATACTGAGCTCCTGTGTGATTCGCGATGCCTGAGACATGTGTGTGTTCGATACTCTCCTGATAGTTAAGCGTTCCAATAGCGCAGCTACGCAGTTCTTTGGGAAGCAAAGTTAAATCAGCGACTTGCGTTTCATTTTACGAGTAGAGAATGATCGATGGTTATACAGATGTAGCAGTCGTGGTATCCGACGCTCAAAACGCTAAAAAGTGGTATGTCGAAACGCTTGGCTTCAAGGTTGTTCTAGATAAGGGGCATGGCATTTGCGTCAGCCCACGCATGAAGGAATGCAGCTTGTTTCTTCATCTGTGCGGGGACGGTTTTGCTCCGCTAGAGCCGGGGAACACAGGTATAGGCTTCACGGCAGATGATTTTGACAAGACTTGCAAGGAGCTCAAAGAGAAAGGTGTAAGGTTCTCGCTACCTCCAAAAGATGAAGACGGGTACAAGATGGCTAAATTTCTGGACTTGGATGGAAACGAGTTTTGGCTATTTGAGAGCAGCTTGGCCAAGAAAGTTGTAGCGGAACAATAACAGGTTAGAAAGCAATCCATTAATTCAAGTAATGTTGGATCTTATGTGGGTTGGAATCGGATAATCAGGAAGCAAATGCGCAGAGAGCATCATCAGGTAAGCTCGCTGAAAGGATCCTGAGAGTTGATCAGGAAGTCATCGGTTGCTACATCGTTCGTGTGCCCGATGGTGCCGTTCTCGCAGACTTGATCAAGAGCGATTATAGATCAACCGTCAAACCTTTCGGTGCAACTGGCGCAGGTATGGCCTCAAAGTGGGGTCTTATGGGACTCGCCGCATCCAAACGAATGGATGATGAGAGGGGAAGGACAAAGTATCTCGTGGCAGCAAGAGAGAAATTTGTTACGTTGTTACTCCTGAGTCCTCATGATAACAGCTTGGAGATTGGAATTATGCTCACCCCAGACGTAGAACCTTCGAAAATTTACGAAAAAGTAATGAAGTTGCTCTAACTAGTTTTTCTCGCCTTTACAACGAACGTTCCGTCATCGTTTCTCACGACTGCGAAGTCGAGTTTTCGTATCTGCAAAACTGATGGAATCGATGTAGTTGCAGTATATTCATCATTGGAAACTATCTCTAACACATCATCCAAGGCAGCTGATTGTGCAAGTTTTCCCACCTCAAAAGCAGGAAATGGGCAAACCAATCCTCGTGTGTCTATTCTCTTGGTAGCTGAGAGCGCGGCAATTTCTCTTGAACCTTTGATCAGACTCCGTTCAGTTGCCATGACATCCCGCCTAAACGAAAAGCACGACCCCGCCGGTCTTTGCAGCAGGTAGTGCAGCTGTCAAGAATCCTATTGCATCTTCCAATGTCACTCCAGGGATAACTGTAGATTCGTTGAGCCCTACTTGAGCGAGCATTTCTCTCGAAGGCGCGCAAGCGCATACCGAGGCTCCAGCTGCAATTGCATCCCTCACATACTTGTCGATAGGTGGCATTCCCGGAAACTTGATTCTCTCACCGGCGTCCTTTCTTATCAGATCCCAGCCGTTCATCGTCGCGTAGAGTTTTACCTTCGTTCCTAATGCTGATGCGCCTAGCGCTAGCGTAACTGCAGGATACACCCGTGTTGGGTCGTTAGATACGATCACGATGTGCATCTCTTGCTTTTGCTCAATAGGCATGAGGATCGTTAGAGCAAGATCTTGTTTAAGTGAAGTGACGTGGGCAGAAATATGAGATTGAGCGCAGGATCAGCGCTTAGTTTGTCACAAAGATCGAGATGCTTGTCAGATACTCAGGATTGCTCAGCGATCCCTGCTCCATATAAAGCGTATAGACTCCGCTCCCTTCGGTAGCTATGAATCTGGCCAGAGAGAACTGGATGTCTATGCTGCTAGAACCAACGTGCCAAGTGGTCGCGCTGACCGTTACACCTTGATCAAACTTTTCGCAAGTCGGCAAGATGTTGTTGCACGGTGGGACTGCGCCTCCCATGAAGGTGCCAGGACCATAAGGGGTGTTGTACACGGCGCTCAAGTTGGTAGGCGATATTGGATTGGGTAATGGATCATAGTATACTTCGACCGAGCTTGGACTGAGTGCTTGGGAAGTGTTTCCTTCCAGGGTCACAGTGTTTCCTTGGGCGATAGGGGTGCTCAAGCTTGTCAAGTAGGTCTCAAAATCCTGCACAAGGTAGAGATAATTGGCGTTGTAGGCTATCCCAATGGAAACTCTGGTGTGATATGTGTTGAGGATGTTTTCACGATGCCCGTTGGCACAACACGTAGAGTCGTTGTTCATCATCTGCCACTCGAGATCACCTATGGCTCTTTCTACTCTCTGTGTGGAAAGAAAAATCAGTTGGCCGGAGTATTCGTAGGCAACGTTTTCTTCGACATAGCCAGTTCCGTTGAGCAAAGAGTACCTCATGTAAGGCTTGTATCCCTGCGTGTCCCAGTGACTAAAGTAGCCATTTTGTAGCATTGAATCTGCGTGCTCCTGTCCTGAAGGTATGGGGCTAATGATCACCGGACCCAGCCCCATACTCGTCCTGTTCTGGTTGATTATAGCTAAAGTGTAGTTTGCGAGTGCTGCGTAGTTGGATGGATATGTGATTTGGATGCTCGTCGTGCTGGTCTCATTTCCGACCGGGTTCTGGGCAAAAGTCGAAGTAGTCTGGCTGGGCGATAGAAAGCCTCCTATCGGAAGGTAGTTTGAAATGGTCAGCAAAAGTAAGACGACGAACACCACTGCTATGGCAGTTCCCACCAATGACCAATGGCTCTTCTTCTTCTCTTCCATTTCGGGAAACTAGTGGTCCTTTGAAGTATTAGGGTTTGCTAAACTATCGCCTTCAATCGTCCTAGATAGAAATCGTTTTGTAAACGTAAGACAACGTTTGTGATTGAATATTCTTGTCGAAGATCAAGGAATCCATCGAGGTCGACGCGGATGTGGACAGAGTGTGGTCTGTTGTTTCTGACTTGGACAAGGAGCCGGATTTTTGGTGGGGAACGAAAGAAGTCAGAAACATCTCAAGAGATGGTAATGTTCTAAACAGAGAGATAGTTCAGAACTTTGGGAATAATGTGATTTCTCAAAGGGTTATCTTTAGACCGAAGGAAGAGATTGAGATTAATTACCTGAAAGGAGTAACGGAAGGAACGAAGTTCTTGAGACTTGAGAAACTCCGTGATAATAGACAAAGAATAACGGCTACTTGGGACATCCGTTTTCCTGGCATCTATGGATTGATTTCTTTCTTCATCGCTAGGCATGTGAAAAAGGGAACCGTTGAAGCCCTTGGTAGAATCAAACAAGCCTGCGAAAGCGTTACAGATGTGAAGACAAAGAGTCTGTGAAGTAGCTTTAGACTTGACAGGGGAATCCATAGTCCTAAGACGAAAGCTTCTCGCGCGCTCTTGGAAGCTTGGGCTTTATGAGGATGAGCTGAAACTCCCATCGGGTAAAATACAACTAACGCCTAGGCTAACTCTTCCGGATTTTGCAGTTGTGATCGCTTTGCGACAGTCTGACGAAAGGATTCCGTTGGTTCATCAATACCGTCACGGATCCCGACAGTTGATCTGGGAACTCCCGGCTGGTCACATCGAATCAAGAGAAAGACCCATCGAGAGCGCAAAGAGGGAGTTCCAAGAGGAGATAGGATACGAGCTTCTTTCACCCAAGTTGGTTTGCTCTGCTTACATCT
Organism: Nitrososphaerota archaeon; assembly: GCA_027314685.1. The sequence goes on from DAHVAI010000406.1 coordinate 22,576, forward strand.
CTCCTCCAAGAAGCAAACAGAGGGCGCACATATTTCTAGGGCATGTGGGGAAAAAGGTAAAGCAGAAACTAGACGAGACTGAATATTTAACGGTGAAGTTTGTTTCTCCAAGTGTGGCGGAGCGGTTGTTAGAGCATATAGTGTCTGCAACCCATTTGCTTGCCTTTAACTTGGCGCGCAACGAAGGACTGTTTGGTAAACTATCGTCTTAAGACTCCATAGCCCATATTCTGATTTCTTTATCATTTCGAATAGTGTCTTTACGCCCTAAGGATCCTTCACTCCACCTAGAGTAATTCTCCTTTAAACGTGTCAAGCCGGTTGCTGTTGGGTGACACAGTGTATCCCGCCAAACCCATAGACCAGCTCTCTGCAGTTAATTCCGACAGTCTTTCTTCCAGGGAAAAAACTCCCAATCATACCGAGTGCTTCCTGGTCTCTCTTTGGGTCGCCGAATATTGGCACTAGCACTGCGCTGTTTCCGATGTAAAAGTTTGCGTAGCTTGCAGGCAATCGACCATCCTCCACTTCCACCTTGCGCGGCATGTTGATGGGAACAACATGAAGCAAATTCCCGTCGGCATCTTTGTACCGACGCAGTGACTCGTAATTTCGTGCCAAGGCGGTGTAGTTTTCATCATCCTCATCCTTCTCTATCATGCAGACTACCGTGCTCTCGTTTACAAATCTGGCAATATCGTCTACATGGCCATCGGTATCATCTCCTGCGATGCCGTTAGAGAGCCAAATGAAATTTGTAAACCCGAGATACTCGCTCAAATGCTTCTCAATTTCCTTCTCGCTTAACGACGGATTTCTGTTTGTGTTGAGAAGACACTGTGTTGTAGTTAGACATGTGCGTGCTCCGTTTGTATCGATTGATCCTCCTTCAAGAACTATCTTTGGTTCAAAGGTTTTGAATTCTGTAACCCTGCAGATTTCATCACCGGTATGATTGTCCATGAGCAATTCATCGTATTTGTTTCCCCATGCATTGAATATCCACTTTGTCGCGGCGACCTCAGAATTCTTAATAAAAATGGGGCCGTAGTCGCGCATCCACACGTCAGCCGATTTGATTTTGTGAAACCGTACGTTATTGTTCGAACCGAGCAGTGATGAAACTCTGTCCTCTGTTTTCTCGTCGTCGACCAACAGTTCCACTCTTTCTCCGGTTCTTAGCGATTCGATCATTTCAACGTAAATCTCCTCCACACGACCGATGATATCTTCTGGAAATGTCAGAGGATCTTTTGGCCATGAAAGCCATGTCGCCTCGTGCTTCTCCCATTCCGCCGGCATCCTGAAGTTGAGCTCTTGCGGGGTCTTTAGATGATTCATCGTGCTTTCTCTTTATTGAGCAAGTCTTGCGTAAGTTCTAGGTTTACGATTTCTTAGAAAGCCCCAGCCTTCTTCAACCTGCTTTCCCAAATCAAGATCGCATTCGACAACAAGTACTTCTTCCTTGTCAACATGGGCTCTTGCAAGCAACTTTCCGAACTGATTGTAAACAAATGATCCGCCCCAAAACTTCGTATCCTTTTCTGTTCCGACGCGATTTACTGCTGCCACTATAACACTGTTTGCGATCGCGTGTCCTCTCTGTACTGACTCCCAAGCTTCTTGCCAATTACCTTCGGATTGTTCTATGCCTGAGACGGTACCTATTGCGGTTGGATAGACGATGACCTCAGCTCCCAATATCCTCTCTGCCCTAACTGGCTCTGGGTACCATTGATCAAAGCAAATCAAAGGTCCTACTTTTGCAAATGTGGTCTTGAAAACTCTGTATGAATTCCCCGGAGAAAAATAATCTTGCTCGTAGAATCCTTCATCTTCAGGAATGTGTACCTTTCTGTACTTTCCAAGAATTCTTCCGTTTTGATCAGAAACGACGCAAGTGTTGTATCGTCTCTTGCCATCTGTTTCAAAGATTGATCCTCCTACTATCGCTACTTTATTCTTCTTTGCAGCTCGAGAAAGAAAACCGGTAGTTGGCCCTGGGATCTTTTCAGGTTTTACTGCTGACTTTTTTTCTTTCGGGAAGTACGGTGTTGTAAAGAGCTCTGGAAGGCAGACTAGCTGTGCGCCTTTCTTTGCGGCCTCCTCGATCATCGTAAGAGCCTTGGAAAGATTGACTTCCTTGTTATCGCTAACCGACATCTGGATTAGCCCGAGAGTGAGCAGCCTAGTCATGCTAGTTCAGTATCCGGCTCTAAAGTGCCATCCCATTCCTGACTATTCATTCTAGAGCTTGTGTCAGCTCGTAGGCGTTTCTCGCTAGCCAATACTTGCCGCCAGAATGGTTGGCTATCTGTTGCATCTTTGCCGTTGGATTCTCTGCGAGCTCAATGATGCTCAATGTTACCCCGAGATCTTTAAAGATTCTGGCGTATGGTGTTGGGTCTGGCCCCTGGGAGTCTCCATCAGCAACAACATCAAGTCGCTTAACCTTCCTTTCTGATTCGCGAAGTATTAATGATGCATATTTTAGACCATCAGAGATATAGCATCCTCCCTTTGCGTCTATTTTCTGCAACCGGAAAAGCTCTAAGCTCATTGGTGAAGGGTATAATGGAACTATTACCTCGAATTTGGTTTCTCCAGGTACCCCGAGCAATCTGAAAGCCACAATCCCGAGTCGTATTGGTTTGTCGTAGTAAGACACAGGCCAGTATTTGGAACAGAAAGCGAACAATCCGTCCTTTACCATCTCTAACTTACTTTGTTTCTCACCATGTAACTTCCAGCTCATACTTCTTGAGGTATCGATGAGAAATAACCGGTCTTGTAGCGGCTGATCCGAGTCGAAACTCAAGTTAGCGAAGGAAAAACAACCAAAGATTATTAAAGGAATTTGCAGGCCTGCTTGATGAAATGGCTCGCGACCTCGCGAAAGTAGCGCCGCTAGCTCCAAATCCAATCATTGTTGCTTGTATGGGTCACGCTGGAGTTGGCATTGGGGCAGAGGCATACAGATGGGTTTTGCTAGATGTAGGTGCCGACCCGAAAGCACCTTCACTCAAGGGAGAGAAAGAACAACTGCAAGTCCTGAGACGCTACGGTAGCACTATACTAAGGTTTGGCACTTCGATGCGTCGTGGTGAGGTTCCGCTTGTCCCACGTGCGTTGCTCGTAGATTTAGACCCACGTTCTGCTAACTTGATTTTACAGTCATATCCTGAACTTTTCGCAATGAGAGACAAACACGCACTCTATGGTCTGGGAGGCGCAGCGAGAAATTGGGCCGAGGGCAGAAGAAGGTTCATGGAAGAGATCGAGAAAAAGCAAGATGTTCAGAGTAGGATCAAATCCATCTCTCCAGAACCGGTACGCGGGTTCATACTTCCTTTCAGCATGGGCGGTGGAACAGGAGCGTCGTTCTCCTCAGAGTTCATGCGCTTCACCAAAGCTTCGAATGAACTTGGCTACTCAACTATCGCTTCATTTGGCATCCTGCCGGAATTTGGTTGGGATCCTGTTATTTATGGACCATCTCACGTAAGCATAACTATGAGCTTGGCGCACCAGATGAAGTACTCTGACTGCCCAGTGTTACTCGATAACAAGGCTATGAGGGCGGCAACGACACGCATCGGGGACGCCATGAGCAAAAGAACTTCCATCGTCGATGACCTCCCAAAGCAAATCCAGGTAGGATGGAACGAGTACAGGACTGTTAATCTGATATCAGCGCACGTAATTGCCGAGTTCATGTCCTCGTTCATACGCGAAACTGAATGGGATATGTCAAACTACAGAACTTGGCTCGCTGCCTCAAAGCCGCGCTTTGTCATACCCTGGTTGATGCCCTTATCTCCTCAGGGTGACTCTACCTTCCAGACAATCAGAGACCAAGTAGCAGCAGGAAATGAGGGTGTGCTTTTTGATCTCGGCGAAGATGAGGGTAAGGTTGAACCTGGTCCCAGAGATTCGGCTTGCGTTCTCGTCAAGACAAAGGGAAATGTCGAAGCTGAGGAGCGCAATCTTCTGAAGAAGATGATCCAGGATAGATTCCAGATCGAAGACAAGCGCGTTATTTTCATAAAGATACCAGCTCTGCAAAACGAACCAGCATCGTGCATGGTGCTTCTGAACCTCCATGCAATTGGCCAGAGGTTGCTACCTTTCGTGAAAGAAGCAGAAGATGTATGGGACTCATACAAAGATGAGTACGGGCGCAGGGGCTTGACTCAGGAAGAATTTAAGAAAGCGGTATTGGACATAACAGGTCATCTCGCGTAGGAAGAGCGACTTTGGAACTCTCTGAGCTCGAAGTAATAGCTTCAAACCTTCTTGAACAGCAGAAGGAGCTCGACAATCTTGATAGAGAGATCGAGCGCGCGAAAATCGATCTACGCGAGTTTCCTCGCAAATCTGCAGGCGAGAAGAAATTCTATGCCCTCATAGGCATGGAATGGGAAGAACCTAAGATCGAAGAGAGGCTAAAGTATCTCACTGAAAAGAAGGAAGCCTTGCAAAAGGTGATAACCGAAGTGAATGACAAAATCGTGGCAGCTCTCTCGGAAAAGAAGCTCGTGGTTCCTCTAGATCTTAATGCCGCCGTTAGTGGTGGTAGGTCGCATTACAAGTACAGGGGTAACACTAGTTATCCAAAGGCGATCCAAGAACTGGGGCACATATTGGGCCTGGAGATTCCACTCAAGATTGACGATGTCCTCATAGAATATGACAAGATTACGGTGGATGAGACTGAGCCTCAATATGCGATGATGAAAGTAGTCGAGGCTTTCGATAAGATCAGCAGCACGGTAGCACTCAAACTAAAGGAGAGATCAACCAGCTGGAGGCTGGGATACTAGCTCCCTTTTTGGAAGAAAGGTTAATCGGCAGCCATTCGGTAATATCCTCGAAGTATATTGGAAGAGCAAATCAACGGCATAAGACTACACTATATAGATGTTGGAGTTGATTCTGGCAAACCTCCAATCGTGTTGATACACGGTTTCCCATTCAGTTCCGAAATGTGGAAGCCGCAGATAGACTTTCTTAAGACAAAACATCATGTCATCGCCTATGATGTGCGCGGTCATGGGAACAGCGAAGACGGTGATGGACAGTACACTATCGAGTTTTTCGTCGATGATTTAATCGCGTTACTAGACCGGTTGAAGATAGGAAAGGCAATTCTGTGCGGCCTCTCAATGGGCGGTTACATTGCTCTGCGAGCTATTGAGAGAAATCCTGATCGTGTGGCCGCGCTCGTGCTATGTGATACGGGCCCGCAGGCTGATTCAAATGAGGTAAAGATCCGCAGGGCGGCTAACATAAAATCAGTGAAGATGAATGGTGTTAAGGCGTTTGCTGATAGTTTTGTCAAGGCGGTTTTTGCCCCCTCTAGTTTGAAATCAAAGCCGTTTGAAGTAGAAGCCATACGCAAAATCATTGAAGCAAACTCTGAAGTTGGTATCTGTGGAACGCTTCTTGCATTAGCATGTAGGACTGACACGACCGACTCTCTTGACTTGATTCACGTTCCAACTTTGATCATGGTTGGAGAGGAGGACAAAGTAACGCCGCCAAAATTGTCAGAGTTGATGGATTCGAAAATATCAGGCTCGGACTTTCGCGTGTTGAAAGGAGCTGCCCACATTAGCAACCTAGAGAGCCCTGAAGATTTCAACAAACATCTCGGGGAATTTCTCAGTACCTTGTGACGGTTTCAAGCAATCTTGATAATCTCGATGTTAGCCATAGTTCGAGATGCCCGAATCTGATGAACATCTGGATTTAAAGGGGAAGATAGAAGCTTGGCTGGATGATGAGGGGATATACTTCAGCAATGTTCCTGACTTGAATTCTCACTTTCACATTCAAGCGAATCTGAAGAATGTTGCGATTCATGTCAGCGAGTCCAGAGTGAGAAGAGGTGTCCTGGCAGTTCAAGGAACGCTCGAGCTGATAGCAGATCAGTTAGAAAAGTATGAAGCGATGAGTGCGGCGGATAAGAAAACTCTGTTCCGTTCTCTCTTCGCCCTTCTTGATAAAAGCGAATACATCTTCTTACTGCAGCAAAATTTCGCTTTGGAGAATTGGCTCAAGATTCAGAGGACTCTGTACGTCGAAGATTTGACTCGAACAAATTTGTTGCGCGAGATGAAGGATCTTAACATGAAATTCGTTGAGATCAACTACCTACTCAATGAAGCTCTTGCAATTTCAAACCCTGCTTCAGGCAATGAACCTTCAATGCATGATTAGACTTTTTCAAATTGACCTGCTTCTGCCCTTTTTCCCATATCACCTCTTTACCTTTAATTTGGACTATCCTCGAGATCGGAATGTCTGCAAACTCCTCCTTGGTGATGAAATCAGATAACGATTCTGTTCTAACCAGATTCTTGTCCCGGTAACTGACCATGAAGAATCTAGGATCTTCTTTGTGAATGCAGTAGCTCAGGGTCTCTTCAAGACTACCTTTTCTCTTTCCCAACTCTATTTACCGGTGTATCTTTTCACAGATTGTAATCACTTATGAAGATCTTGGTCCCTGTTCTATAGTCATAAAATTTGGTGTCTGCATTCCCAACTACGGAGATACGCTGAGTATTGAGACGATGCGAAGCGTTGCTCTTGAAGCAGAGAGCTTTGGATGTGATTCCGTCTGGACGACAGATCATATCTTGATGCAACGAAACAGCAACATTCCATATGAAAAAATTCTCGACTCCGTTACGACTCTTGCTTACCTTGCATCAGAGACCAGCAACGTGAAACTGGGAATCTCCTCCCTCATAGTTGCGATGCGTAATCCTGTCGTTGCAGCAAAGCAACTTGCAACTGTGGATCAATTGAGCGTGGCAGATTGATGCTGTCCATCGATACCGGCTGGAATGCGTTCGAATTTTCTTTTCTAGGATCAGATTTTCACACTCGCGGCAGTGGAGCTCGGGGATGCCAGGCATCCCAACGTTTTGCCGCTGGATTCTTTCACGAGACGATGAAAGATTTCAGATGCGTTTATCAAAATGCAAGAGAGGTTGACATATGCGTAAGAATAGGAATCAACCTCAAAGCTTCTATCAGGTCACATGGCAGAAAATCGCAGGACAATTTCAGAGCTAGAATCGCTTGGAATATCTTATGCTGCTTTAGTTCCAGTAGAGATGGCAAGGCTGAGAAGAATCAACAGATAGAAAGTCTTAGAACTTTTGCGCATGCGTTTCTAGAATAGCTATCTATACCATTTGTAGCATAGTTATATAACTCGCAAGTGGTTATCTATTGTCTTGTCATGTGTGGCATTATAGCGTATACTGGAGATGAGCCAGCAGCACCAATTTTGTTGGAAGGGTTGAAGCGCCTAGAGTACAGAGGATACGATTCTGCGGGAATCCTGACTGTTAACTCTGGATCGGAATTCGAGCTCAGAAAGGACACCGGCAAGGTCCTCGAAATAGATCAAAAAGTAAATTTTCTTGATATGACTGGAACTACCGGACTAGCCCACACGCGCTGGGCCACTCATGGCGGCGTGACGCGAGTAAACACACATCCTCATATATCAAACAATCATAAGATCGCTGTTATCCACAACGGAATCGTCGAAAACTACAAGGATCTAAAGGAAAAGCTCGTATCCGAAGGTTTCAGGTTTTCTAGCGAAACGGATACTGAAGTTGTCCCAAATCTGATAGAGTACTGGATGCGCATTCGCGGCCAGGATTTTATCCATGCGGTATTGAACACGTTCCAATCACTCGAAGGTAACTTCGCTCTGGTCGTGATAGACAAAGACTCGAAAGTAATCGTTGGCGCTAAGAATGGCTCGCCGCTGGTTCTGGGAGTTGGCAGCAACTTGAAAGAATTTTTCTTGGCCAGTGACATTCCAGCTTTCATAGATAGAACCAAAGAGGTAGTCTATCTCTATGATGGCGACACGGTTATTCTACACTCTGCGTCGCAAGAAAAGAAACCAACATACGATATTCTTGACTTTAGGAACGGAAAGAAAGTTACAAGACCAGTCCAGAGTGTTTCGTGGGATATTCAACATGCAGCAAAGGGCGACTTTGATCACTTTATGTTGAAGGAAATCTCAGAGCAAGTCGAGACCATCCAGCATGCGTTTGCGCAGGACAAGGAAAAGCTTGCAGACATCACGGAAAGAATACGAAAGGCAAGAGGCGTATTTCTAGTAGGCTGCGGATCTTCCTACCACGCTTGTCTATCTGCAAGCTATCTCTTTTCAAAACTCGCGTCATTTCACATCAACGCGGTGCTTGCAAGTGAGTTCTCAATGTACGAAGATTTCTTGAAGGAAGATACGCTTGTAATAGCGGTTACACAGAGCGGCGAGACCATCGATGTGTTGGATGCAATAAAGACTGCGAAGCAAAAAGGGTGCCAGGTAGTTTCTATAGTCAATGTGATGGGCTCTTCTGCCACGCAATTTGCTGACGCGTCGATATTTTTGAACGCAGGTCCAGAGGTCTCTGTTTTGTCGACCAAAACTTACACGGCGCAGCTAACTGTACTCACCTTGCTGGCTTACTCACTTGCTGGAAAGTATGATGAAGGCCAGAAAGATCTCAAGTACCTTTGGAACATCGTTTACAACCTTACTGCGGCTACCATGCGCAACAGAATCCAAGAATTGGCCAAGAAGCTGTCATCGACCCAGCACATCTTCGTGTTGGGAAGAGGTCCGCTTTTTGCTACCGCACTGGAAGCGGCACTCAAGATCAAAGAAGTTTCTTACATCCATGCAGAGGCCTTTGCAGGTGGGGAGCTAAAGCATGGTCCGATTTCGTTGATTGGGAAGGGTACTCCATGCATAGTCTTTGTCTCGAAGGAGACAGAAGGACATATTCTATCAAATGCGATGGAAGTAAAAAGCCGTGGAGGATATTTGATAGGCATTGGTCCTACTCCAATAGACACCTTTGACTTTTTCATCAAGGTACCTGAAAGCTACGAACTGAACCCTATATGTCAGATCATACCGATCCAGATTCTTGCCTACCAGCTCGCAGTGCTTCTGGGGCTCGACCCAGACCGACCGAGAAACCTGGCGAAGAGTGTTACAGTTCGTTAGTTGAGCATAAGGAACGTTTCCTAGCAACAACTGCGCGGAAAGTTCTTGCTGATTATAGCTGTTTAATCGCGGTTCAGCTTTATTCTAACCGTTCAACAATAACAGAGCTGATTACGCCCTGTCTTGCTTTCGCGTGCGCCCACCCTTGGTCGAGGGTGTGTATCCCCCGATGTAAGAAATGCGACCACGAGTGGTCGGAAACCATCTGGAAGTCAATCTAGACTACTTGTCATGCTGCGCTTCTCGTTCAGCCTGCCTTACGATGTAAAACGCGTACACTCCAACCACGACTATGGTAAGGCTGAGCTGCGTTGCAAACGCCAAGTTCCAAGGTGTTTGCGGGCTTGGGAACGAATTAATCAGTATGTCGGGATTCAACGATCCGAGCAGAGAATTGGTCGCTGTCCATATCGCGAAAATGTAAAACACCTCGTAAGCGGCCAGCACTAGACCAAGGAAAGCTATCAGTTTCACGAATGACAACTTTAAGGGAGAAAAATGTGGAAGTGGGGTTTTGCGAGTTCAAAACCGGAGTAGGTGAGCCCGAGTGTTGCAATCGTCAGGTATGTAATGGGCTGAGCAAAGATAAAGCCTGAATTTACGAGGACTGCCCCAACAATATTATTGCGACCTGTTAGTCCTGCGGTCATCGCATATACGCTGAATAGAAAGATCAGGAATGAACATGTAATGACTATGCCCTTGTGGATCGCTTTAAGATCTTCGTCCCGACTGATCGGATCCAGATTGGGCCCTGCATGCCTGAAGCTTTGCAAAGACTGTTAGAAAGAATATTGCAGATTATTTGAATGGCGTGATTGTGACTTTGCCTATCAGGGTGACGTAGGTAGTCATCTCTTGCAGAGGCATCGGAACTCCCGTTGCAGAATATAGCATGTTCTTGCTAGGTGCGAATTCGCTACCTTTCCCCGGATCTTGCAAAGATATCTTCAGATCATGGGCGCGTTGGAATTCCTTGTGCTTGTCCAACTGTCGGCGCTTTATGTTCTTCGCTTATCGAGAAGAACGAAATTGCAAGAAGCATCTCTGCGACCAATATCAGCAGGAACCCAACTCCTATGATTGCAGTTGCGGCACCAATCAAGTAAAGCAATCCTGCGGATGAAAACATGTTGATGTTCAGCCTGCGGGAAATTGAGTTGAAACTACTTCGGAGGAACACTGCAGATGCAATCAATAGGCCCCATACAACGGCTAGAGCTGCAATCACAGCCCCAGCCAGACCTATCCAATCACCTACAGCAATGTTCGGAGAAAGCACGAAATCTGATCCCACAAAAGTCCCCATTCCAAGTACGCGAAAGACCGTGCCAACCACGGTTACAGTTCCGACAGCCACGGCGGCTATTGCTAATACTACTGAGATAATCATATTGTTGTAGATCTTTCTATCTGCAACTGCCTGAGAAATGTAATTGACCGCTATCAGTATCATTACGAAGCCAGCTATTCCTAAAATCCATCCGACGCCAGGTATTGCGGTTAAAAGCACAAAGATAGCGCCCACTCCGCCTAGAGTCTTTGCCTGTGAGAGTGTAGTCATTCTTTATCACTAGATGGAAGATTGCATCCGAATGGATATAATCGGACGATACGATCACCAAAATTGATAATGATGATTCGAGTAAAATCCGAACAGTAGTGAATCACCAGTGCCGCTTAATTCCCAGTTTGATCTAAGGCGCGGATATGAGCTTCTTGTAGAAACTAATCAGGCGTTCTTCGTCAAGGGAACTTCTGACAATGATGTGCGTTCCAGATTTAACATCTCGACATTATACCCCTTCGCAAACCAGAAAATTGCGGCTAACCCGCCCACTATCCAGAGGACCATGTTGTATTCAATGAATTGCGTGAAAGAGTAACTCGCAGTGAAGTAAATGGATGCGGCGTATGAAAGCATTGGACCCAGTCTGACCACACCAATGAGAAATGCTCTGCTTTTGGAAGGCATGAGGATGGGTTCGAGAATCTCGCGGACTGCCCAAGCAAACTCGCTGAAGGCGACGCTCAAGAACAGAAGTAGGTAGAAAAGCGGCAGATCGCTGCCGACTGCCAACTGATGTGCAACTAATAGGATTGGTATCATGGTTAGGAAGCCGCCCCAGTAAGCGAACAGAGAGAAGGATCTCACTTTCAGTCGTCCCATAATGCAGACTGCGATGAACCCAGCTACGAAAGCACCGGAGTTAGCTACAACGACTATGAAGTTTATTGCATTACCCTGAAAGTAGTAGTCAGCGACGATGTACGTCATCAATCCGTATGTGAGATATTGTGAGATTCCCATCGTAATCAGTAGTGCAAGCCTGGGAGCTAGCCCGATCGTTTTTTGCCCGCTGACTGAGGGTACTGGCGCGATCTCTTTTTCTAGTGTAGTAAATTTTCTTGCTTCTGCCTCCGCCCTTTCATTCTCTCCTCGACTTGCAAGCCACCGAACAGACTCAGGAAGTGTGTACCTTATTCCGAGCGTAACTATCAGTAGCACCAATGCGAATATGCCGAGAAATTCTAGCTCTGCGGTCAAAGAGTCGCTGAAACTGTAAGTGATGAACCCAATTAGTCCTGCAACCATTGCGCCAAGATTATCAAAATTTGAAATTAGGACAAGCATCTTCTCCCTCATCCTTAGAGGGAATATCTCAGCTGCATACGATAGGCCGGTTGGGATTTCTCCTTCAACGCCCGCATAGGCAAGCACAATTCCAATCACGATAACTAACAAGTTTGAGGCGAGAAAAAGAACGGAAATCGTGATCAACACACTACCCATGCCGTAGAGGAGCAAGGTTAGGAAAAAGACCGTCTTACGGCCCAGTTTCAGGTCCGAGAGTCTAGGCAGGCCGAGATCACCTGCGACTTGCGCTAGAATAGGTAATATCAGAAACCATGTGGCCTTGACAGAGGGGTAGAAAAGAGGTGCAAGGGAAGCAATCACACCCCACATGAAAAACCCGACAACAAGCGAGGCAAACACAGACCAGTGAGGTCTAGTCCACTTTGCATTATCCACTCTGTCAAGTGTTGCTTCCATGTTACAAAGACGTGCTGATTGATGATATAAGCCACACTATAACTCACTTATCATCAATGATGTCTCACCAATTAGTGTAATAATCTGAATGACGGTGCCAATCTGATTTATTTCAGAATGATATACTTCGTTCTCGGCCTCGGCCAATACACTGCCTTTGGTTCCGAATTACTCTCTAGGGGTTGTCGCTATTCTGGCACTAATCCATTCTATCCCTACCGGGGGCTCGTCTCCAACCACCCAAGCGTCATGCCCAGACGAGACGTAGACGGCATCGCCGGGGCGAATGTCAAACTCTGTGCCGTCTTTCATCTTCACGCGATACATTCCAGATATCTGATACTGGAAGTGCGGCGCCTCGCACCATTCAGTCTTTACCACCGGCTTGACATCGCTCGACCATTTCCAGCCTGGCTATAGCACATATCGACCTACTGTACCTCCTCTCGAATGTTCAATAGCTCCGCCTGCCCGCGCTGGGACTTTCTAACTTCGGTCGAGTCGGAAAAATTCTTGCGTTCATAGCTTGACGTATTGATATTGGAATCCATACTTAGGACATAGACACGAGGTCGATTTAACTTTGCCCCGAGGAAAATTCGGTAGAGCGGACACTTGCAGCTACCTCGAAGTCGCTCTGAATAGAAGATTGTAACTTTATCGGGCGCTTACCGTCAAAGTCTTTTCCTGTTGTGGTAGCACATCATCGCGGTAAGTCACGCCTATGAGGTTGGTAAATCTGCCTATTGGGAGCGCGAAGGAATGAGTAACTCCAGGCAACGCATTCGCCCGTTCTTGCATCTCCGTTAACTTCGCGGCGTTAGGAACGTGAAAGAGAAACTGTTGATTAGATCAACATGTCCTATTCAAGCAAAAAAACGTTCAAATTGTGAGAATGCGATAGAAATAGTTGGTGATGCGAAGTTCAGAGAACCTAAAACCTTGAAGCTTCTCGCATCTCTTCTCGCCGCCGTTTATCCTGACGTAACGCAACGATATTTCTCTCCGCTTTTTCCTTCTCGGTCCTTAACCACTCCGGGTCAGGTTCCTTTCCTGTTGATTTAGGGAGCTCAACTTCTGCTGGTGAATTTCTCTTTCTAGTCACACTCAATCGTGCTTTATTAGGCCTATTCCTAATACTGACGTTTGTCTCCGTTTGATGTATCTTCGTAGCCGATCTGGAAGTATTGATTCTTCCACTGCGAATGAGTTCCGCGACCTCGTCCTCTGATAGAGATTCGTCCATAATAGAATAAACGTACTTGGAGTTTTTAAAAATCTTCAGTGATTTGCCAAATCTCTTCATTCAAAACAGTCCACCAATACGTTTAGATCAAACCCAAAGCAACATAAGATTCACGAGGTATGATTTCAGGTACTTAGCAGTCAGTCAAAGTGCAAGTCATTCTTTTTAAAAGGATTCATAACAAGCGACCTGCAAAAAAGCCGATGAGTAGCGAATGAATTCAAGTGCAACTTCCCCTAAAGAAAAATCTGCCTCTCAACAGATAGATGCTATAATCAAGAAATCAGATGACTGGCGAGGCAAAAACTGTCGCAGCTTCGCGTTCTAATCAAGAAAGTAGATTCCGAGATTATCGAGGAGGTAAAGTGGAAAAAACCAAGCAACCCAGCGGGAGTCCCAGTCTGGTCTCACGACGCTATAGTCTGCATAGGAGAAGCGCTCAAGAACGCAGTCAGGCTGACATTCCCGAAGGGTGCTCAGATCGAGGACCCAAAGAAGCTCTTCAACACTCTCCTAGAAAGCAAAGCAATTCGTGCTATTGACTTCCATGAGACCGACGCTGTCGATGGAGTTGCTTTGAAAGGACTGATCCTCAAAGCAGTAAAGCAGAACAAAATGAGCTAGTGTAAAGTCCTAGCTCAACTTTACAAGTTGTTGACCCGGTCCAGCTGGAGCTATGTTCACCGCAGTTCCAAATGCGATAATCTCGTCCATAGTCCCTCCTATCTCTGTGGAATCAAACATCACGCTGATAACGGCGTTCGCTCCCAGACTCTGTGCGTGTTCCATCAATCTATCAAGTGCTTGCTGGCGAGCCTGATGAGCCATTTCCGTGTACTCCTTTATCTCGCCGCCTGCGATAGTGCGCAACCCTGCCAGGATGTTTCCTCCCACACCCCTTGATCTAACAGTGATTCCATAGACCATCCCAAGGACCTTTGTGATAGCATACCCAGGCACATAGTTTGATGTAAATAGCATAGGCAGTCCATACCCTGTTCCTGGACCAGAAGGGACGGTGTTGTTTGCTTTAAGCTGCGCCCTGCAATTTGGACAGTAAACAGCGTTGTCATCCACTTGGTTTCCGCATTTGGGGCAGTACATGAAAATCGCTCTTAATGATGAAGAGGTCGGTATAAAATAATAGCTTGCTGTGTTGCACTAACCACTCGCCTTACATACACTGGTAATGTAAATGCATTAGGAAGCTCCTTGGATCGTTACACGCTAGTTTACGACGCAGACTGCGGACCTTGTACGAGATTCAAGCGAACCGTGGACCGGCTTGACAAATACAACCATCTGAGCTACGCCTCTCTCATTGACGCTGACCAGCGCGGCCTTTTGGACTCCCTGCCAATAGCTCGAAGGCACAAATCTTTCCATCTAATTTCGCCCGAAGACGAGGTTTCAAGTGGAGCAAAAGCCATTCCGATTCTTTTAGGACTACTGCCGCTCGGAGGTGTTGCTTCAGCACTGATTCTTCTTTTCCCTTCAGGTCTGCGCATCATGAATTTCGTCTACACTACATTTGCAAGACTGCATGACTTTGGTTCGTGCAGTTACTAGCGCAGTTCAAGAACGTCATTTACATATCGAGAAGTTCGCTATTCGATAAAGAAGAATACAAAGTGAGAGGTTGGGGTTACTCGAATTTCGGTTGATCTCAGCGACCTAGTCTGAAATATGTCCTCATCTCTAAATTTTCTTCAATTTCTGAGAGGATTTACGACCTTAATCCATGGAATTTTGGCAAAATCACGTTCATTCTCTGTGTAGATAGTTCTTACTTTAGCATCTCGCATGGTTTCCGCAATGAGCAGATCCCAAAACGAAGTATTGATGGTCTCGATATCGATTAGAGCTCTCTTGATAGTCAAGTGAGTGTAGTTTAATTTGGTCCACTTTGAAGAATCGATAAATCCGTTCACTATTACACCTGCATTCTCCTCGGAAAGTGGACTCTTTGCATGTCTTGTCAATACTGCGAACAGCTCGGCAAGTACTTGATTAGACACAAGGCATGCATTTTCACCCTGAAACCCAGCCTTCACCAGCGTCCCACATTTCTCCTTCCGTCGTGGGTCGCTCTCGTCAAATGCATATGCTAGTATGTTTGCGTCGAAGAATACGTCCTCGCTACCTTTCATGAAGTTCATCTCTCGATCTATATCTTGTAACACCTATGTCGAGTCCTTCCTCAAGTAAACGGAGGGTCGCTACAACGTTGTCGGTCTGCTCTTTTTCTCTTGTCCAGACCCTCATTGCGTCGGTCAGAGCCTTGCCGAGGTAACCTTTCTTTTTGCCGAGAACTGTCTTTGCAGTTCTCCTAAACTTCTCCTCAACTTCTGAGTCGACGCTAACAGTTATCGTCTTGCTGACCATAAGATCTATTTAGATAATAAATCATTTAAATATTTGACCTTCTAAATATTCCAATGACACTGACTTAAATCGAGCCTGACTATTCATTTTTCCTTTAGTTTTAAGCTCGCTTTACGCGTACCGAAAAACCCTTAGGAGAGAGCAAGTTTGCTTGTGGAATCACTACCGCGCTCTCCCTGATACTGACCCGAATATTGCGATGAAAATTCTCTATCTGATTTTATAATTACCAATTGCCCGATCCTTGCAAATCTCTGAACCCGCGCGGGCCTGTGGCAGACGAGCATCACTTTTGGCTGACCAGAATATCCTGGATCGAAGAGAGCAGTTCTTACATCAAGTCCGTTTCTCAGTAACGTAGACCTAGGAAGAAGTATGCCGATCGCGTCTTTGGGAATAGTCGTAATTTCATTCAGTGTGACGAAATACGCTCCAGGACCGTTGAGCTCGTAGAAATCACCTGCTAGCGGCAATTCTTTCAGTATCGAATTTTCACCCTTGGATACACCCAAGGTAATCTGATTATCAGGAAATGAGTGAATCGTGTTTACAGAAACATCATAACCTGCGGGTTGCTCTTGAGTTCCAGAATCCGCGTTAACTACTCGTTTTATCAGAGTTGAGATCTCTTGTCCAGAGAGAATGCTAGGCAAGTTAGAGAAACGCGTCAGGAAAACTAGCGAATAAGCGTTTCATCGAGTAGTGGTTTATCGTTTGCGTTCCGACATCAAGCGGTATACTTCAGGAATCGCATAAGCGAACCCAACATGGATACAATCTTTTCGCTCATCCAACATACAGATCAGATCTTTGCCATGCACCTGAACCTCGACTATCCTACCAATCTTATTGTCCTTTACCATGATTGAGTTACCTTCAAGGCCAATTTTTTCCATGAAAGGAGCAGAGAGAGATAGATTCTCATCCGCCTCTACTTGTTCTATTATGAGGTCATTAACATACTTCGAGAAGCTCTTAGCAAGTTTCTCAGACTTTACCTTCTGGTTGTACCTCTGTCTTGCCTTATCGTGGGCAAGCTGAGTAATAGTAACTACGCTGAACCCTTCTTTGGGCATATTCAGTCACTTACAGTAAAGTTACAGGACAACTTATAGGTTTTTCGGTCTATCTGCTGTATCGAATTAGGTGAACATGTCTTCTTGGTTTAGTTTCTTTTTCTTTCCACAACCAGGGTGCATTTCGTAGCAAGAGCTGCGATGACACCTAATGCGGCCAGCCAAGGAGCTAGCAAGGCACCAACCACTCCGGCGGTTACTGGAATCTCTAGAAAAGTCTGCCCTTTGTCATCCTTAACGATGATTTTTGATACATTTCCTTCATGAACAAGTTCCCTGACCTTTCTGGTCAGGTCGTCTGCTGAAACAGAGAATTCTTCGGTTGTGGTTTTTCCTACCTGCATTCCACATTCATGGCAAAATTTTGCGTTCTCGACTAGTTGTTTGCCACATCTTGAACAATATTGCATTGTACTTTTATCCATCCCAAAAAGTGAGAACTATGTTCTCACTTATAAGAGCCAATTACGATTATCAAAAAGAGAATATGTTTTCTGAAGACAGCAGTTGATGAAACTTGATGAGATTAAGTTTCAGAATATTTTACTAGAGCGTCCCTCGCTCATCTGATGAAGATGGTCTGCGCACTTTGAATCCTCAGTGTTCTGAGTAGCAAATATCACATCAATTTTGCTGTTCTTGGTATATTCTCGGTACGCGTTGATAAACTCAATCCTATTATCTATGTTACCAAAAGCTTCGTCAACGAGTATTGCCCTAGGAGCCGCCAGCAAAGCAGTCGCTAGGGATACGCGCTCTCTCATTCCTACGCTGAGTCTTGAAACCGTTCCCTGGAAATTGATCCCAAATATCTTCTTGACTTCAACCAGAGTATCATCCTTCACGATCTTTCCCCGAAGTTTTGCCCCCCAGAGAAGATGCTTTTCCACCGAAAAACTTGGTAGAAAAGAATCCGGGGCAACAAGAACAACCTCTTTTAGCTCTTGCGGTAGATTTGTTATCGATTCAGAGCCAATCTTAACGTGTCCTTCGTCGGGCTTATAGATACCAGCGATCACGTTGAGAAGAGAGCTCTTGCCTGAACCATTCTTTCCCATCAGGCAGATGAAGCCTTCGTCATTTAGTTCAGAGTCTAGAAGAAAATCCCCCAATCTTTTCTTGACTTTGGCTTCTATCAATTGCTGCGCCTAATGTACGGTCAATGTTTGTTTTTCTCTTATAGGATTTGCTAACATCGAAAGATTTCTGTCGGTAACTGCAACCAATTCCGGTTGCATCCTCCTTATTAGTTACCTGCCAGTTCGTTAGAACAATACTTTTCTGCATGTCTCCACGATATTCCTCCTGCGGGCATTGAAGAGCGGCCTATTCAACCAAAAGCAACTCAAGATATTGAGATACCGCGCCAGAGGATTCACACAATCAGAAACTGCAAAGGAACTCAGTACTACTAGAGCCAACATCTCAATGATTGAGTGGCGTGCGAGGAAGAAGCTTGAAAAGGCGCGTGAGACAATTGAAGCCTACGAAGCGCTACAATCTTCGCACAAGCTAGTGGTCAGCAAGGGAACAAAGTTAGCCGAGATTCCATTGCTCGTCCTGCACGAGGGAGACAAGCACCATGTTCATATCAAAAGCGATATTATTGATATCGTCCGCTTGGTTAGAGCAGCAAAACCCTCGGCCGTAAAGGACGGCAAAACCATTCGCCCCATTGTTTTCACTATAAACGAGCGAGGTAAGCTTCTGGTTTCCGGTTAGGATTTGCTCCAGCGCTTTGACCAATCTGCAAACTTGCTAAGCAGGTTAGCAAGGTCTTCTCCCTTTGGGGTTAGTGAATACTGCACCCTCGGTGGCGTGTCAGGAATCACCTTTCTCTGGATGATCTTGTTCTTCTCAAGTTCGGTCAGGCGTTCAGAGAGGCTCGTCGCGCTTATTCCTTCAATTCTCCTCTTTAACTCGTTGAACCGTGCAGGTTGGGAGAGACCGAGCGCGTGTATCACCGGAAACGTCCACACCTTCGTCATTTCGTTCCACTGATTATGTATGATTGTGCACTCGTCAATCGTTTCTTGGTCAAGCCGTTGTGAGGTGCTCAAGTTGTCCTAACCTACGTAGAATTCTATCACTACCAAGTATATATCCTTGACCGCACTATGAAACTGTTTAGGAAAATTTCATGATAAGTGCAATTGAACTGCAAGATCAACTTGTTTCATCTAGAGAAGCTGGACAAGCGTCATGAGCATAGACACTACCAAGCTCAGAAACTTCAGGTTCGGCGTCATGACGCTTGAGGGTCAGGGTTCCGGCATCGTTATCGATCCGCGTGGTTATGTGGTCACCAACAATCACGTAGTAGATGGTAGTCAGAGCGTCATAGTACACCTGGGAGACGGCAGTAGTTACGACGGCCGTGTTATCGGTAATGATCCAGCAACCGATATTGCTTTGATTAAGGTCAGGAGTTTTAAGCTTTCTCACTTCGGCTAATCTTGGAGATTCTGACCATCTCAAAGTAGGGCAATTTACGCTCGCGATAGGTAACGCGCCGGGCCTTCCAGTAGGTTTGACCGCATCAGTGGGAGTAATTGGCGCACTCGCTCGTCCACTTCCGTGGGCTGAGTTCATATTTAAGGGTCTGATCCAGACTGATGCCGCAATCAATCCTGGTAATTCAGGCGGACCACTTGCAGACATCAACGGCAATAGCATCGGCATAAACACTGCAATGGTCCCCAACGCCCAAGGTGTAGGATTCGCAATCCCCATCAACGCAGTAAAGAGGGTTGTCGACCAGTTATTTACCAGTGGGCGAGTCATAAGACCTTGGCTGGGCATCTCAGGAGTGAACTTTACAACGGAGGTTGCCAGACGCTACAACATACGTGAGCAGAGCGGTGTCTTGATTGTTGACCTGATCCGAGGCGGCCCGAGTTTCGAGAGCGGTCTAAGTTCAGGTGACGTGATTTTCCGCGTTGGCGACGAGGAAATCAAGCATATGAAAGGTCTGCTTCTTTCGCTGTCAAAGCTTGGGGTTGGAAGCATAGTGCAGATAGAATATAGCCGCTCCGGGATGAAAAAGGCAACCGCGTTGAGGTTTTTGGAGGTTCCACCAAAGCTTCAAAGCTGCCAAACACAGATTTGACGGGTGTCTTGGGTCTTCTCTTCCATCAAGTTTAATTCGCCCGGTTCCAGTATGTTTTGCACGAGATGTCATTAATAGGTCAACTCCCGCTCGCCGCGGTGAGGTTACAAACAAAAGACGTAGAAGCCAGCAAGCACTTTTACAAGGACATTATTGGGATAAAATCAATCGAAGAGAACGAGGAAAAGTCAAAGAGCAAAAGTGCTCACTTTGACCTTGGCAACATCAGATTAACGCTCACACAAGCATCAACATCTAAAGAGATCGAAGTGCCTCCTAGCCAGTTAGTATTTGTGGTCGAAAACTCGATAGAAGCGGTTCATTCAGACCTTGGGAAACGCGGCGTAAAGTTCAAGGCAAAGAAGATCTCCGAAGATACCACTGGAAAGAGTATCTCCTTTTCCGATCCTGACGGAAATGCAATCATCCTCTGGCAGCCACCAAAGAGAGACACCAAGAACTACAAGTCTGTAGAGCCAGTAGTCAGACACTACGAGCTCGTGGCAAGAGCACTTGCCGACTTGCGCGCCGAAGACTAACACTAGAAATATTCTCAGGACGCACTGAAGTTCTATTTGCCTATGAAGAAGATCTGATACTACTGGGCCTACCGTCTAATTTCCAAAGGCTCTTCATAAACGAAAAAACAAATGATGAAAATAGAAGAACAAAACTACCCAAATAATGAAGGCCGATGATACTCCAATCAATGCGATTAATATCCCGCAAACCGCAATTGCAGTCCGCCTATGAAACTCAATAGTCCCTCTATTGCAAAGTACCTCCCCCTAATTTCAACGGGGACAAGATTTTGCGCTGAGGTCAGCCAGACGTTGTTGCCAAACCCCAACCCTAATCCAATTCCAAGTGCTGCAATTAGTGCAATCCGCGTCTGAGGGAATATCCCAGCAACGCAAGCAAGACACCACCAGCGGCTCCCCACGAAAAAATGTTGATTTTTCCTGAATATTCTAGAGTACTTGGCATCCGACCGGCAATAAAGGACCCAATCGTTGTTCCCGCTGTGAATACCGCCGTAATTGCCCCAAAGATAAAAGCCCCAGCCTTCAATGTTGAGGTCACATAAATCACAAGAAAGTACATCGGGATCCCAAACACGAAATTGAAGATAAGCGCCGACTGTGAAAGTTCCAGCAGACCAGGTTGAGTTAAGAGCCAGCTGAACCCTTTTCTTATCTCCCTGACCATATTGCGTTTTTGCCGTTCCCCTTGTGGTTGTACAGTTGCACTTTCAATCACTCCTCGAAATCAGTATACTAGGAAAGCGGAGAACAACGCGGCTAGTCCGTAACCCACTCTACTATACCCAATCGTCAAAGCGACGCCGACCAGAACTACAAAGGATCCTCCAATGGCCCCTGAGACTGAAATTACTGTAAGGAAAGTGAGCAATAGTAAGTATGCGACGCTTAAAGCATTTGATAGAAGAATGAGCATTCTCCGATTTGCCCGGTCGATTCAAACTCCAGCCGGAAGAGTGGCCGGAACTGTTGAAGCTGTGTTGGCTATGCCAACAATTGCAATGTTTATCGTAACCTGTGCAGTTGGGTGGACAGAAGAGTCGATCAACCAGAGCAAACCAAGATTTGCAATTTGGAATGCCGAGCGTGACGTGAGATACTTCCGAAATAGTCGAGGAAACTACGATTATCGAAGATTCCCCGATTTGAAATTGGGTTCACGTATAGACACAGCCGTAGAATTCTAACGCAGCGTTCATTTCGTTTCTAGTTTCCTGCCGTCTGCAAGGAAAATATCTGTTTGTTTAGCTTAGAGCGCTGCTAGTCTTCTCGCCACTTGAAGAATCTCACAGCTAGCACGAACACTATCGCTGAGATAACGGAAAGCACTGCTACATCGAGTAAGGCAGCTGAGAAGTTGCCATATATCATGACGTTGTTTAGGCCCGCTATCAGATAGTATAGTGGAAGAACGTGCGCGAATGTCTGCAGATATCCAGGCATCAAACTGATTGGAAAGAATGTCCCAGAGAGAAACATCATAGGAAAAGTTATGATGTTTCCTACTACGCCAGCAGATTCAACACTCTTTGTGACCGTACCAACAAGCATTCCTAACGCTACGAAGAACAGAGGTCCTAAGATCAAGAACGGAACTATCCATGCGTTGATCGCGACGTGGCCGCCAAAAGCATAAGTTCCGAACACCGTCATGAGAAGGAACGAGATGATCGACAGGATAACATACCATATCACCTTGGATGCAAGCCACTCTCCCTTTGTGAGCGGCGTTAGCGACAGCTGTTTGAAGAACTTTGACTTCTTGTACTCTGATGAAATGTTGACCATCGAGAACATCGGACTTGTGAGTATAGAGAAGCCGATTAATCCTGGTATCAAAAAGTCGATGTAAGAGTAATTGTTCGAAACTGTGTTTCGGGTCTCTAATCCCAAGATAGCTGTACCGTGCGCCCGTTGCAGGTTGAACGCGTTAACCAGCGCACCAACCACTTGCTGCACCACCTGACCAGAAGTATCTGACGGATTGCTGTAGACAGTTATGTTGACCTGCTTTCCCGCTATAAAGTCTGAGGAAAAGTTCTGTGGGATTAACAGCCCTATAGCTCCCGAATGGTCCTTGAGATACTGTTGGAGGTTTTGTGTCTGTGGAATTAGTACCACTCTGGTTACGTTTGTGTCGTTCATGGTTTGCAGGAATGGTGTGCTTATAAAACCACCAGGATCCTGGTTCTGTGCATAAACATTGATCGGGCCGCTGCTACCTCCAGAGAAAATCGCACCGAATATGGCAATCAAAATAATAGGAAAAATCAGAGCGAAGAAAAAACCGGTCCTGTTTCTGAGGTACTCTCTCCTAAAGACTGAAAGATCTGCAAGGATTCTCTTTACGCTGACCAAATTCTCATCATTCTTCCATTTTTGCGCCTACTAGTTTCACAAAAATATCCTCTAGACTATCGCTCACGGCAACCATGCGCTTTGGTGAACCATACGTGTTGATCAGCTCTTCAGGACTGCCCGCGGCGATTATCTTCCCCTTTGTCATTATGGCAACCCTGTCAGCCAAGAGTTCCGCTTCCTCGAGGTAATGCGTTGTAAGAAGAATGGTTCTTCCCTGCTTTTTGAGAGACCGTATGACATCCCACATTGCGCGTCTTGCTTGTGGATCAAGTCCTGTTGTAGGCTCGTCCAGAAAGAGTAACTGTGGATCATTCACTAATGCGAGTGCGAGGCCCATTTTTTGCTTTTGTCCGCCCGAGAGATTTTCAAAAATCACGTGTTTTGAATCGGTCAGGATAACCTCTGAAAGAATCTTCTCCGGATCTGTTATGACATTGAATAGGCTCGTGTAGTACCTTATAGCCTCTATCGGCGTTGATTTATCAAAGAACCTGAATCCCTGTGGGATGACTCCGATTCTCTTGTGGAGTTGGTATCCGTCTTTCCAAGGGTCCATATCCATTATTTTCACCATGCCGGCGTCTAGCTTCCTAAGGCCTTCGAGTATCTCCACAGTTGTCGTTTTTCCCGCGCCGTTTGGGCCAAGCAACGAGAATATTTCTCCTTGCTCAACCTGAAACGATATGCCATCAACAGCACATAGGTTTCCGTATGACTTGTGGAGATCACTGACTTCTATTGCTGGCATAATCCTAGGCCAGATTTCTCAATATGTTGTTATCAAGGTTTCCTCGTTTTGTTAGAAAGGTTTTTCTCTGAACTATGGAGGCAGCGCTGAGCGCAGCAAGGGATAAAAAAGGAGAATGGAATTTTCGATTCCGTGATTTCCATGGTGAAATCAAAGAAAAAGAAGGTCGTTAGAAAAAGATCTACCCTGTAAAAGCAATACCCTCGGGGTTTAGGACGTTATCGTAGTATTTGACCGTGAGCGATGGAAAGAATGCAATTGAATTTTACAAGAAGGCTTTCGGCGGAAGGGAACTTACTAGAAGTCTCACGCTTACGGCAAGATAATGAATTTGCATATAAAAGGCTGTAATGGCTATGTTCAGTGCTAGAGAGCATCCGTAAGCACAGACGTCCAGCCAGGCGGTATCGGTTGAAAGCATTTTAGGCAGAACTTTGCTTCTAGAATCATTTGAGCGTTGATTCGAAAGTACGCGTAGGATGCAGTGGCTGGTCGTACGAAGACTGGGTAGGTCCCTTCTATCCGAAGGAGACCAAGCCAAAGGAGTTTCTGAAACTTTACTCGTCGGTCTTCAACGCAGTAGAGATCGACTCTTCGTTTTACCGGATACCAAACCAATTCATGGTCTCGCAGTGGAAGAAAAACACGCCCGAAGATTTTGTTTTCTGCCCAAAGTTTCCGAAAAGGTTAACTCATGACCTGAAGCTTCAGAACGTGTCAAGCGCGCTTTCCTTTTTCTACAAGACTCTCGCCGGACTGGGAGACAAGCTTGGCCCGCTTGTTGTGCAACTTCCACCCTCGTTCAAGTACGAAAAAGGAATGCCTAGCCTCACCAATTTCGTATCCGAGCTAAAGAGCGGGTTTAGGCATGCGATTGAGTTTAGGCATGATTCTTGGTTTAGACAGGACGTTTACAAGTTGCTGGAAAGCAAAAATTTATCCTTCTGCTGGTCAATTACTCAGTACGTCACAACGCCCCACATGGTCACTTCCGATTTCATTTACACACGAATGGTAGGCGAGAGAGACATCACGAAATTCAATGAGATACAGAAGGATAGGTCCAAGCAGATGAACGAAATTTCCAGTTCCTTGAAGGAAGTCGTGGGTTCTGTAGATGACGCCTTCGTTTTCTTCAATAACCACTTTGCTGGTTTTGGCCCAGAGTCAGTGAACGAGTTTCGCAGACTACTTGGGCTAATGGAGATGGATTTCGGCAAGATGAGTTCAGGTGGTCAGCAAACTACATTGCAAAAGAGTCTAGCGGATTTCTAGTGCCATGACAGAGAAACCCCGAATTGTATTTCACGTAGATCTTGATTCATTTTATCCTTCAATTGAGATCAGAGAACATCCTAGCATCTTGGGAAAGCCAGTAATCATTGGGGCAGATCCGAAGGGAGGAAGAGGTCGCGGTGTCGTAGTCTCCAGCTCGTATGAAGCTAGACAACTTGGCATACATGCTGGACAACCGATATCCAGAGCGTACAATATGGCACCTGATTCTGTGTACCTGCGGCCCAATTTTCAGTTGTACAACAAGGTCTCGCGGGGCATCATGAATCTACTTCGCGAGTATGCGGACAGTTTTGAACAGGTGAGTATTGACGAAGCTTTTTTGGATGTAAGCAAGAGAGTCTCAGATTTCGAAGCAGCTAGGTCTCTTGCATTGGAGATAAAGCAGGCCGTTGAGGCAAAGGAAGGTTTGACTTGCTCGATTGGAGTTGCTCCAAACAAATCCTCGGCAAAAATCGCTTCTGACTTTCAGAAACCTGACGGTCTCACCGTTGTGCCTCCCGAGAAATTGAAGAGCTTCCTGGAAGTGTTACCTGCATCTGCAATTACAGGCATCGGGAAGAAGACTGAAGAATACCTCGAATTAATCGGCGTGAAAACAATAGGCGACCTCCAGAAACTTGATGGAAAGGATCTTGTGAAGCGTTTCGGAAAGACAGGAGTGTGGTTGTGGGGCGTGGCAAATGGTCTTGAGCGGATCGAGGTAAAAGAAAAACCAATGCGCTCTTTGAGTGTGGAGCATACCTTCGAAAAAGACGTCTCAGACAAGCAAACAGTTTACGAAAAATTGGACGATCTTATTGAAAAATTGCACAAACGAGTTCTTTCCACCGATGTGACGTTCAAGGTTGTCGGAGTAAAAATCAGGTTCACCAACTTTCAGACTTATTCTCGGGAAAACACGCTAGCTGCAGCGACAAATAGTAAAGACGCTATTTCCAGAGAAGCTCGAAGCCTTTTGCGGGCATTTGATTCGAACCCAAAAAAAGTTCGCCTGATTGGTTTGTCAGTGTCGCAGTTTAGCCCCAACGAGAACAAATTAGAGTTGGAAAGATGGCTGAACTAGCCATATGATGCCGCCTAGACTCTAAGCGTACTCTTGGCAGTGAGGGTAGCCCAAGCATGGTTCATTAGACAGCTTCGCGCCGCACACTCGACATTCTTCAGTCTCTTCAATCTTAGCTTCTGGCATAATTATGCCCTAGATTCTAGGGCATGGCTTGCACTTGCATATATGCGTTAGTAATCATTGATTAGGCGCCTAGGGTAGCAATTGTCATATCCATGTTCACATGTCTGGACCGTTTGTCGCTGCGTTCTTAATCCCGCTAAAGTAGTCAAGTGGAAAATTATCAGCTGTGTGGTTTTGAAGATAGTATCCCCAACTTACACCCTTCTGACTGAGGTCGCATATTGCATATTCTTCAGCCCAATATCACTCTATCGCAGCTGTGACGGGCTGTAGTACGTCATAGACTGGCTTCCGCTGTTTGATGCAAAGCGGTCCATCTTCCCGTTGTTCCAGTCTTTTACGTAGACTGACTCGTCCGGATTATTCGTCCAGTAAGTGCCGTTAGGAACTTGATGCGGTTCCGTGCCACATTCTGGAATACGTTCATTACATCATCGGGCGGTTGAATTGATGCGATTAAGGAGTTGGGTTGGGTTCGTTCATTGTAGGGTACAACCCGAAGATGTTATCGAAACTGTGGTTCTCCATCACGATCACTACGTTGTGTTTGATTGGTGTCGTCGTCTGGACGGAAGAGGTGAATGACTGTGGGCCTGCAAGGAGTTGAGTCGCGAATAGCAGTAGCGTGAGTAATGGAGTGAGTTTCTTCATCTTGAGCATGAGATGAATAAGATTAGTGTGCTCTCGTGTTTACGAAAGCATAGCGACGAATAATTCAAAATCTCGGTAAAGTCCAGAATACTTAGGTAAGTGCATTTTACTTACTGGGTAGCCATTTACTA
Source organism: Nitrososphaerota archaeon (assembly GCA_027314685.1). The sequence continues at coordinate 49,426 of DAHVAI010000406.1, forward strand.
CCATGTTTAAATTTGATGGGTTTCTATGGCTGTTTCTGATCAAATTGATAGCAATTTACGATATCTTGGTTCCATACACCGGTTATCTCGACTTGGTTTTGAGATTATGGGTCGGAGCAAATCTCATCATTCACGCTAGACCAAAGCTTGGAGCAGGTGCTGCCGGCGCCGCAGGATTTGCGAAAACTCTGGGCGCACCTAGAGGTGCAGCTAAAGTTGTCACGTACTTGGAACTACTTGGAGGTATCTTTCTGGTAGTTGGATTGATAGTTCCAGTGGTTGCTATTCTATTCATTATACAGTTTGTTGTAATTTCGATCGCGAAGAGAGTGAAGATGCATGCAAGATACATAGATCCAGGAAAACTGTCGTATGAAATTGATGTCCTTTACTTGATTTTGTCGACAGTGATACTGGTGCTGGGGCCAGGTCTTCTATCACTGGACGCTTTGATTGGCATCTAGAAAACTCTATTTTCTGAGTGCCATTCATTTTTCTAGATTGACTTGGAAAAAAACATAACAATGATCATTGCAGGAGGCATTCTAGCCGTATTTGGCGGCATTCTCATACTCCAGAGTGGAGTTGGAACTAGAAGTTTCTTGCTAACTGTGGTCTCAATCTCTGAGCAAAGATTTGGCGGCAGCTTTCCAGGAGTGGCGAAACCCTTGATTAATCTAGTAATAATTACCCTTAGTTCATTGATATCTGTAGGAGGACTGCTTGCTATTTTGGGCGGAGCTCTAGTGCTCCTGAACCATAGGTTCTCAGGGAAGATACTCATAGCTTTGGGAGGCGGTATGGGCTTTATTGGAATAGCGATCTCCTTGGCGTATGATGTATTCACAGAAGGACTTTCGGCGATTGTATTGCATGTACCATATTGGATAGGCGTGTTGATTGCCAGTATCGGTAGATCACTTTCATGATCCTCTGTTACTTTCCTTAGACAAATGTGATGAAGCGTGAGTGCTGGCAAATATCAGGAGTTAGGCTTTATTTACAATTACATCCCCGGTTCGCGCGAGAATGTGTTATTTTTACTTCACGGCACCGGCGGGAATGAAGACGACCTATTAACTGTAGGGCAAATGCTTGATCGAAGGGCTTCAATCATATCACCACGTGGAAAGGTGCTTGAGAATGGGATGCCAAGATTCTTTAGGCGTATTTCGCCGGGTGTATTTGATATTGAGGATTTGAAATTTCGAGTAAATGAGTTGGGGGAGTTCATAGATCTAGTGTGTAAAAAGCATAGTTTCCGCTCTAAATCGCTTGTTGTTGTTGGATACTCTAACGGAGCCAACATTGCAGTTAGCTTGGTCTTATTGAAACCGACTTTGCTCAAACGTTTGATACTGTTTAGAGCAATGCTGCCCCTAGTTCCTGATAGGATTCCTGATTTAAATGGAACCAGTGTATTTATTTCGGGTGGAAAGTATGATGAAATGATTTCCGTAAACAACACGTTGGAGTTAAAGAGCATCTTTCAGAAATCTGGAGCGAGTATCGAAATGAATTGGGAGGAGTCGACGCATGCCCTAACATCTGACGAAGTAAGCAAAGCAAGAGAATGGTTACTCAACACGAAGCTCCAGTGATAGTAATCTAATTGGCAAGATATCTTGTCCGTGTCGATAACGCCAAGAAATACAACAGGCATCAGGTTAGAAATGTTGCCAAAGAGTTTCTAGAGATCACCAAGGAATGTGAAGTCGCGTTGAAAAATTTCCGCATTAGTGAGTATGCCATAGAGTTTGATCTCTTCAGTGATAATAGCAAGTCGAAGCTCGCAGCTCTTCATGCAATAAGCTCGGGATTTGGAGATATTCTAACTGAGCGCGATCTCGGAAAAGTACAGGCATCTCAAACTAAGGAAGTGATTGTTTCGGAAGCTGTGAAACTATTCAACGAGCAACGTTACTGGGAGTGTCATGAAATACTGGAATCAATATGGCGCATCGAGCCTGATCCTGATGAAAAAGGAGCGCAGCAAGGAGTGATACTTGCTGTTTCTTCGCTTGTCCACGCGCAGAAAGATGAGGACGCTGTCTGCTTCGGCATGATTGTTCGCGCACTTGCAAAATTATCAATGTGGCGTGGCGAGAAATACTTTAGCCTGAATGTATCCTCTCTAAAAAGAAGTCTGCGAGATCTGCTTGCAACAAGGAGCATCTTTTTCCCAACAATATAGTTCGGCGGCGGTACGTTCATAGGGATTGATTTTTCCACATAATTACTTGTCAATGCAGCTAAAGTCAATTCTGAGCTTGCTTTTGCTAGCTTCAGCATTTTCATTGACAATAGGCGGTTATCTTCTTTACATCAATTCGTTGGTCCCAGAAATACTTGTTGAAACCACATTTGTTGCAGTTGTAGTGCTTTTTGCTCTCAGTTATTTTGTCGCGCGAGGCAATCTGCTCGCAGTAAGTATTTCAACTGTTTTAGGTGTGGTAGCACCAATCATGTCAGCGGCTACTCCGCAACACGTTAGTGTTCTAGTGCAAATCGATACTGGCGGATTGATATCTATTCTCGGTCTGTTACAGCTTTTTGGATTTTACATTTTTCCATTAACGTTTGTCGTTGTTCGAATTGTATTTCGATCAAGGCTTACTGGTTGGATATAGTCACGTCAGTGTCAAAGTAATCAAAAGAGAAAATCGCCACCCTGACCAGCTGAAAGATTCCTTACGAGAATATTTGATTACTCTAGTGAAAAGTTCTCGCTATTTTGTTTTTTCGCGATATAATAAATAGATGCTATTTTACGAGAGTCCGCGTTATGATCGTCGGCGTGCCGAAAGAAACAGTTTCTGACGAGAATCGTGTTTCTCTCGTACCCGACTCGATTTCGAAACTGAAGGGAATCGGTGTAGTGGTCGAGACTGGCGCTGGAGTAGCTTCGGGGTACTCGGACCAGGCGTATGCTGAGGCAGGCGCAACAATCGTTTCCAGACAATTGGAATTGTACCTTACTGCTGATGTTATCCTGAAAGTGCAGGCGCCTACAGAGCAGGAGGTGGAACTGATGAAGGACGGAGCTACACTGATTTCATTTCTCTACCCGGTCAAAAATCTAGGGGTAATTAAGGCGTTAAAGGAGCGAAATGTTAACGCCTTTGCTATGGATCTTGTTCCACGAATCAGTAGGGCGCAGTCAATGGACGCACTATCATCTCAATCGACTGTGGCTGGTTACAAGGCTGTTGTTCTGGCGGCATTTCACCTACCAAGATTGTTCCCAATGTTGATGACTGCGGCAGGGACGATTACACCTGCCAAAGTGTTTGTGGTCGGGGCAGGTGTTGCAGGCCTACAAGCGATAGCAGTGGCCCGTAGGCTCGGAGGAGTGGTTGAGGCTTACGACGTTCGACCCCTCGTCAAGGAGCAGGTCACCAGCTTAGGAGCCAAGTTCGTTGAAATCCCGGTTGATTCCAAGGACTCCCAAGATGCTGGTGGATACGCCAAGGCTCAAACATCGGACTTCAATATGAAACAACAGCAATTCCTTGCCGAACGAGCGAGGGTCTCGGACGTCGTGATAACTACCGCCTTAATTCCAGGGCAGAAGGCCCCAATATTGATATCTGAAGATGCCGTTAAAGGCATGCGTTTTGGATCGGTTGTTGTCGATCTAGCAGCTGAAGCTGGGGGTAATTGTGCCTTGACAGAACCGGGCAAAACAGTCGTGAAGTATGGCGTTACGATTGATGGATCGCTCAACTTGCCTTCCACGATGGCACAGCAGTCAAGCCAGCTTTTCGCGAAAAATGTTACCTCGTTTCTACTAGCGATAGTAAAAGATGGTAGGATCGAGTTGGATTTGAAAGATGATTTGATTCGAGGATCGCTAGTCACTAGCAAGGGAGAGGTACTGCATCCGGCGACAAAGGCTGCCATCGGGAACATTACAAAGTGATTGTTTTGGTTGCGATATCAAGTGATCTAGTAGTCAATCTACTCATTTTTCTAATGGCTACCTTCCTAGGGATTGAGCTTGTCAGACATGTTTCAAGACTACTTCACACTCCATTGATGGCGCTCACTAATGCGATTTCATCAGTTTCCTTTGTGGCAGCTCTGATAGTGCTTGCAGAGCCGTCGAGCAGTTACTCGATTCAATTGCTTGCAGCGGCCGCAGTCGCACTGGCTTTCACGAATATTGTATCAGGCTTCCTGCTGACCGAGCGAATATTACGACTATTCAAAAGAAGGGACGATGTGAAGAAATGAGTTCTATCCCAATTATCACTCAACTGCTATACGTAGTGGCAATTGTGTTTTTCATAATGTCTTTGAGGAACATGAGTGAGGTAAAGACTTCAAGGCAAGCCAATTACTTCGGGGCAGCTGGTATGGTAACTGCGATCGCAGCGACTTTAATCGCTTATGAAATTCACCGGGTGGATCTTCTGTTAGTTGCAGTCGTGATAGGTGTGGTTGTCGGTTCCCCTATTGCTCTGAAGGTTCCCATGACAGCTATTCCACAGCGAACTGCGATGTCGCATGCCTTTGGTTCTCTTGCAGTTGCTCTTGTTGGAACTTCAGAGTTCTATCAAAGAGCGCCGAATATAGACCACTACACCGTGCTAGTTCTCTCTGCGGAGATGATACTTGGTTATCTTACCTTCACAGGCAGTTGCATTGCTTTCTCAAAGCTGCATGGCATAATTTCTGGCAAGCCACTGATCTACCCAGGCCGTACCTTCATGAGCCTGCTTTGCTTGGGAGTCGCTATCGCCCTGGGTATCTACTTGTCAATATTCCCTGCGGAAGAACAAATTCTTCCGATAATGGTCGTTTTTGCATTGCTCTTCGGCTTTCTCCTGGTGATCGCAATAGGAGGGGCGGACATGCCAACAGTGATCGCGATCTTGAACTCGTATGCCGGTTTGTCTGCAGCAGCACTTGGATTCGTCTTAGATAACAGAGTTTTGATAGTCGCTGGAGCGCTGGATGGGTCTTCAGGCTTGGTCCTCGGACTGATTATGAGCAAAGCTATGAACCGCTCGTTCAGGAATGTGTTGTTCGGTGGAGTGGGTTCGACGGTTCACACTATCCAAACTGCTCAGACAGATAGGACAGTCGCCAGTTATACCCCCGAGGACGTAGCCACGATATTAGAGAATGCGCGGAAAGTTGTAATAGTTCCTGGTTATGGACTCGCTGTGGCGCAGGCTCAGCATGTAGTGAAAGAATTGGCTGATGTTCTTCAAGAGAAGGATATCGATGTGAAGTATGGCATCCATCCAGTTGCTGGAAGGATGCCTGGTCACATGAATGTTTTGCTTGCCGAGGCAGAAGTTCCTTACGACCAGCTTTGGGAAATGGACAAAATCAATTCCCTCTTTGCAGAGACAGATGTTGTTATCGTGGTAGGTGCGAATGACGTTACAAACCCAGCAGCGCGGAATAAACCTGATTCACCACTTTATGGAATGCCAGTGTTGAATGTGGACAAGGCAAAAACAGTGGTTTTCGTCAAGAGATCAACATCGCCTGGATTCTCCGGAGTAGACAATGATCTGTTTTATCTTCCAAATACGATGATGGTTTTCGGCGACGCGAAAAAGGTGCTTGCGGAAATTGTTGCCGTGATGAATAAAAGTTAACGATCCGATATTCAAATAATACTTTCCATCTCTCAAGGCTTATCTAATGAGACTCTCTTCCTCATGGATATGGCCACCGATTTTGCTCGTACGTCGTACGATAAGATCTTCGAAGCGTTAGAAAAGCACCAAAACTGGTTTGCAAATTCAATACCTTTGATAGCTTCAGAGAACGTACCCAGCCCTGCAGTACGCGAAGCGATAATCTCAGATTTTGGCAATAGGTATGCGGAAGGATGGGTGGGAGAGCGTGTTTACGCGGGGTGCACGTACATCGACGAAGTAGAAATGCTGTGCCTAGACCTAGCAAAGCGCCTGTTCGAAGCAGAATTTGTTGATGTCAGACCAGTTTCAGGGGTCTGCGCAAACCTGACTGTTTATTCCGCGTTCACGGATCCTGGAGATACTATTATCGCTTTGGCGATTCCTAATGGCGGACACATCTCTGCTGCCAGAAAGGAGTTTAACGGAACCGCTGGCTTGGTTCACGGGTTGAATGTCGAGTATTTTGTATTCGACAGAGAAAATTGGAATATTGATATCGATAAAACGAAGGACAGGGTCCGAAAGCTAGGATCTGAAGGGAAAAAGCCGAAAATGGCGATGTTTGGCGGTAGCCTTTTCTTATTTCCACACCCGGTTAGAGAGTTGTCAGATTTTCTCAAGAGTGAGGGTATCACTGTATGTTATGACTCCGCCCATGTGTCAGGTCTAATCGCTGGGAAACAGTTCCAGGCTCCGCTGAAAGAGGGTGCAGATGCAATGACTCTATCAACCCATAAGACCTTATTCGGTCCACAAGGAGGAACTGTGCTATCTTGGAACAAATACGCTGAGAAGATAAAGGCCGGCGCCTTTCCAGGAACCTCCAGCAACCATCACTTGCACCATGTAGCTGGCAAGGCTGTTGCCTTTGCTGAATTCTTGGAATACGGGGAAGTTTATGCGAAGCAAGTGATCGGGAATGCGCGAGCACTCGCTGCGGCACTGAACAGTGAAGGTTTGAATGTCTTAGCTGAGAACCTAGGTTTCACGAAATCTCACCAGATAGCGGTTGACGTGACAAAGTATGGAGACGGAGGCAATTTGGAGAAGGATCTAGAGAGGGCAAACATCATAGTAAATAGACAACTTATTCCTGGAGACATTCAAGCTGGAAGACACTACATGCACCCAGGAGGTCTTCGGTTGGGTACCAGTGAAGTCACCCGTCTCGGGATGGGAAAGGATCAGATGAGGGAAATCGCAGCGTTAATGGCTAAGATCATAGTAAGAAAACAGGACCCCACCAGTGTCAAGAACGAGGTGGAATCCTTGAGGAAGAACTACCAGAAAGCGAACTATGCTTTTGAGACTAGCACTGCTGCGTACAAATACATCAGAGTTCGCTAAGACTATAGAATTAGCATAGTTGATTAGTGTATTCAGCTTGCATGTAGTGTAGTGTCGCAGCAAGTAGACCGGGATACTGGTCTCACAGTACCCCACATCAAGGTCAAGTTCGGGACAGCTGGTATTAGAGGTGTATACGGAGAAGAGGTCTCAGTAAAGGAAACTATTGCGGTTTGCTACGCCGTTCACCTCTTGCTCGGTGAAGGTAGGTTCGGCGTTGGGTATGATACCCGAAAGACGTCCGTAGTACTCGCGAATATGGCTTCAGCTGCAATGAATTGGTACGGCAGCGATGTGGAGGATTATGGTATGATTCCAACTCCGGTACTTGCCTTCAATATAAAGAATAGCAAACTTCATGCCGGTTTTTCTGTTACTGCCTCACACAATCCCCCAGAGTATGCCGGAGTTAAGGTTTTCGGGACTGATGGTATTGAGTTTTCGCTAGAAGCTGAGAAGAAGATTGAGCAATTGGTGCAAAGGAGTGTGAGTTACACGAAGGAAGGGGGCTTGGGCACTTTTGGCACTTCCCATGAGAATGGGGAAGCAACTAATTTTTACATCAACTCGTTGCTGAAAAGGTTTAAGCCGGGCAAGAAGTCGTTCAAGATCTTGGTAGATTGCGCAAATGGAACGGCCGGCAACATAACGCCGAAAATCTTGGACGAGTTGGGTCATCACGTCGTTACTGTTAACGCTCACCCAAGTGAATCGTTCCCAGGTCGGATGCCAGAACCTATGTTTGAGACATTGGGAGAAGTGGCAGCCTTGACAAGATCTATCAGAGCAGATTTCGCAATAGCTCACGATGGTGATGCTGATCGGCTGGTCATGATAGACGATCTCGGTAAAGTAGTTCCAGACTACGCTCTCTCCACGCTTGTGCTTAGAATCATCGCTGAGAAGGTTAAGAGAGGAAATGTGATTATATCTGTAAACTCTTCGAATGCGATGGAAGAGACGGCTCTGAAATTGGGTTGTAAGGTCCAGCGATCTCGTCTAGGGAAGACTTTCGAGGAGTTGTACAAGAGAAAGGGAATTTTTGCTAGTGAGCCTAGTAAGATGGTAGATCCGCGCTGGGGTTACTGGGAGGATGGAATCTACACAGGGGTGTTGATCTCCCAGTATCTTGCAGAAAATAGCATAAGTTTGAGTCGTGCCCTTTCTGGGACACCTATGTATTACAATTTACAAAGAAACCTCCATGGAAAGTCACGTCTCAATTACGATGAGGTAAGATCGAGTTTACAGAGTGTTTTTCGCAATCGAGTTGACAGATTCGATGATCTTGACGGTGTGAAGGCTTATCTGAAAGGTGGGGCATGGTTGATGATAAGAAGTTCGGGGACCGAGAACAAGGTCAGAGTGTATGTGGAATCACCTAATGAGAGTGAGGCTGTGTTTCTCCTAGAAGATGCTGTCCGGTTGGCAGCGTCGTGTAGCAAGTAGCAGTCATTGGGTGCATTTCTTTGTCAGTTCAAAGAGCATTAAAGGAGGCGTTGAATCTTGGCTACCAGTTGGAGCCAAACGCCCTAACCTTGTTAAAGAAAGCGCTAGAAGCCAGTACCCAAAATTATAGTGCCGAGTCAGTTGTAAAGCTGGTGATGGAACAGAAGGCGAAGGTCGGAACTGGAAAGACCATTGAAGTCGAAGATTTGAAGCGTGTGTTGCCCGGGTTGTTCGACCTCGCTAAGCAAAGTGAAGTTAAGGTTGTCACAGAAACTGAATCAAAGGCTAGCACGACAAGCGATGATATCGAGATTGTGGAGGATGCGAGCCGGGAGGTACAACCCACTGGTGTAGAAGGTTTTCCACAGTTGTTCAAAAGCCGTTATGAGAAACTGGTTCGTATTTTGATGCAAAGGCCGGAAGGTAGGCATCTTACAAAAATCTCGAAAATTATTGGTGAGAAGGGCACTGTTAGGATCGCTGGACTTGTTTTTTCTAAAAGGCCGACCAAGACTGGGGGAGTGGAGTTCACCTTGGATGACGACTCTGGTAGTGTTTCTGTCCTTGCCGTAGGCGCCGAGGTGAAAAAGGCTGTTAGTGAGATCGCTCTTGACCAATGTGTGATGGTCGATGCAGACCCAGTGCAAGGAAGATGGATGGTGAAAAATGTCACGCAGCCTGATGTACCGAGCAAGAGTGCATCTACTTCGAAGAAAACGGCGTATGCTATTTTCCTTTCGGACCTACACATTGGCAGTAACAAGTTCTTAGAAGGGGCGTTTACACGCTTTTTGGATTGGCTAAGTGGGAAAGGAGCCTCTCCCGAAGACGAAGAGATCATTCGCAGGCTGAAGTATATCGTGATCGGCGGCGATGTTGTAGATGGAGTAGGTGTGTTTCCAAATCAAGAATATGAGTTGAACGAGCTGGATGTCTTCAAACAGTATGAAATGGTAGCGAACAAATTGAGTCTTGTTCCAAAACACTTGCAGATGTTAGTAATCCCTGGAAATCACGACGCAACAAGACAGGCACTGCCGCAACCAATGATTCCGGAAAAGTATGCAAAGGCTCTGTACAGTTTGCCGAATGTAAAGATGGTGGGTGACCCATGTCTGTTTAAGCTTCACGGGGTGTCAATTCTTGCGTATCACGGTAGAAGTCTTGATGATGTTCTGGCTACAACCCCGGGGCTTTCTTATGAAAGGCCACAAGAAGCGATGAAGGTGCTTCTACGCGCGAGACATCTAGCCCCAATTTTCGGTATGAGGACCCCGATAGCACCTGAAGTTGAAGATCACCTAGTGATTAACGAAGTACCTGATGTATTCCATTCTGGGCACGTGCACACCATTGGAGAGGAGCGGTACAAATCGACGCTCATTATTAATTCTGGAACGTGGCAAGGGCAAACCGGGTACCAAGCAAATTTAGGGATTAGCCCCACACCAGGAGTAATTCCAATAGTTAATCTGGCTAATTTGGAGATTATTTGGAGGGGTTTCCTGACAAGCTCGACAACTAGCCTGCCACAAGTTGGTTGAGCAGTTCATCAGATTTGAATGCTTGTTGTAGTGTTGTGATTGATATTTGTGGTGTGATTTTTTTTGTTCGCCCATACCTTCCGTAATTAACTATGGCGGCCGAAAGGAGCCCCAGCGTGTCTAGTTCTGATATGAGCCCAGAGACTCGTCTGGTGGTAAGGGGTTCCACACTGGTTGCAGCGCAAAGGTGGGAATACTGATCATAAATAGACCCACTAGATGCCTTGGCGTCGTTGGTTATAGCGGTTTTGAGAGCTGCTATCAAAACCAGCTTTGCCTGTAGGGGTAAGGTCCGTAATGCATCTGTAATTCTGTCTTGGTCGATTTTTTGTACGGCAATGCGCACATGTCGCTCATCGAGTTGTTGCGCACCGTCACGTTCAGCAACTTCACCTGCTATCCGGAGCAGGTCTACGGCTCTTCTTGCGTCACCATGTTCGGATCCTGAAAGTGCTGCACAAAGATTGACAGCTGCTTCTGAAAAGCTTCCAGGGTTGAAGGCAGTCTGGGCCCTTTGTTGGAGGATTGTCTTTAGTTCAATTGCTGAATATGGTGGGAAGACAATTTCCTCCTCTGATAAGCGACTGAGTACCCGTGCACCTAGTAATTCCTTAAACTGAAGATCATTAGAGATTCCTAGAAGGGAGAGGAATCCAGGGGTTATGGATGTTGCTGAATTTGTCAAATCATAAAGAATATCATCACCGAATGATTTCACCAAATAGTCAATTTCATCCAAGACAACGACTGTGTGTAGAGAGTTTGTCTTCATGTGTTTTTGGATGCGGGTGAGTACCTCGCTCACAGCTAGCCCTGTGAATGGCACGTTAAGTCCTATTCCTGTAGCGAGTTCTGCAAGAGCTCTGTACTCAGTTCCAGCGTTTCGAATGTTAGCGTAAATGAATTTTGCAGGGATGTGTTTGGTAGTACATGTTTGGCTAAGTTTGTTAAGGACGTATTTTGTCGCGGCTGTCTTTCCTGTTCCTGTCTTCCCATAGATCAGGATGTTAGATGGTTTGGTTGAATGGAGTAGCGGTGCCAAAATCTCTGCTATGGAATTTAATTGTTGAGATCTGAAAGGGAGGTTTTCAGGTATGTAGTCAGATCGTAGCGCGTCATGGTTTTTAAAAAGACGTCTTGATGTAAGTGCCCTCGTAAAGATACCATCAAGAGAATCGTTTTGCTGTACCAAGTTAGAGACCTACCTATTTTTCAACTGGAGAAGTTGGTTTAGTAATGAAAGTTCTAAATTATTCATTTTCAAGAACTATGTAGGGTTTACACTTAATATAACAAAAACCCTAAAGTCATAACGTCTTTACTTATAGTCAACTATAATTAAATTCTACACTATTCTGAAGCCCTTTCTCCTAACTATTTCCACTGGAACATTAAGGGTGGGGTCTGACCATAATTCAAAAACCAGTTCAAAGAGTCCAGAACGCACCCCTTTCCTTCCACTGGACCATTTCTGTGCTTCTAGACATGTCTAGATTGTCTATTGGAACACCCCTATATTTCCACTGGAGACAATCAAGACTTCACTCTTATACATCATTAACTGGAAGCCACCCATTGTGAAACCATATCAACAGCCCAAATTCAAAAATTAAATATCTCAAGTCGACGAAATTGATCTGACCTAGGAAGTAACAAGTTAACACCTAGACTCCTTATCTAGAGAGTACTCTTATCATTGTTAACAGTCAAGCTGTTTATCTGAATGCAACTCGAGCACACTAACCAATCAGTCAAGATTAAGATTGAGTTCAGTGATGATTCTGGAACGAAGTACTCATTCAACATCCAAGGATCATCAAAAGATAACATCCAGAAACTCCTTGACTTTGCTGAATCAGTCTCAAGTAAGAACGCACTCCCTAATGAGGAGCAGGTAGTCGACACGAACTTTGCAAAATTATATGGATTACTTGAGAGTAGGTTCCGCTTTGGCTCCTTCACTTCTAATGACGTTCTCAAGGCATATCAACAAGATTTTGCCCAAACTACAACACATAGCATTATCTCAACATATCTCTCTAGAATGACCCGTAGAGGTCTTTTGAATAGGATAAGGCAACGTTCAGGCTGGCTTTATAGACTAGCAAGGACTGAAGAACAAAGACAACAACTAATCAGCCAACCAACACCATCAAACCTAGTCAAACTACCTGAAATAACTCCATAATTAGGCGACCTTAGATTCCTCTAAGGACTCACATAGCACAAACACTTATCTCGATCCTCCACATAGAATATTCTCGGAGCATGCCAATTACAGCTTTAACTCGGAACTTGAAAGTGTCTCAGACCACACCATGCCCGAAGTGCGGTGGGCACACCCAGGACGGCTATTGTATGCAGTGTCATTTCTCATATGAATCATATCTGACACCTACTGAGGCTAGAGACTTCACTACTGCTGGCTAAAATCAACTCATACTTACAGTAGGGTCTAGGATCCAAGTATATTACGACCTTTATCCGTAATCGAATACGAGTAAGGACGCGCGGTCGTGTCCCTCTCTACAAATCCATCCTGAAACAGGGCATTCATCATACGTGCTGTATGCTCCCGCGTTTTCCCTATCCTTTGCTGGATCTCTCTAGCCGTCAGCTTTCCTTCACCCTCCATAACCATATTCAATACTTCGCGCTCAGTGCTTCCCAATCTATGCTCATCTGACCTTGATGTATTCACAGCTAACTTGCGACCTACAATTGGTCGCCTCGGTTCAAAATCATCAAGCTCTCTATTATTATCACGTAAAGGCGGGCGCAATATACTACTTGGCTGGGGCCTCCTTTCCATCCTAAGCTCTAGAATCTCTTGTTTTACCTTCTGATCTACAAGTCCCTCCTCCAACCTTTTCATCCTTTGGTTGAACTCCGATACTATGGCAGAGACCTCAATCAAGTCACTTGGTGTATGATATTCCTTTGTGACCTTCGCTCTTAACCATACTACAGTCACCATCACAGCCGAAAGAGAGCAAATTGAGAGTAAAATAGCGGATAATGTGATGATGTTCAATCTCTGTGATACCCCTTACCCAGGGTGCAAAATATCACAAAATAACCTTTTGCCCTCAGAAATCCCGCACGAATTGTTCCATGGCTCGAATTACTCTCCCAGAATCGCCACGTGATATATTTGCCTCCTTGAGTTGGGAAAGCATTCGCGTGGTCCTGCCGAGCTGGGCCATTTTTTCGCTGGATATTTGCTCAAGGTACACAAGCAAGAACAATGTGTACACGGAAGATTCGATATTTACATACGCTTGCTTCAATGTGCGGGCGAAAGCACCTTTGGAGACTGGTCCTTTTTCACGCAAAGTTCTCTTAATATTCAAATTTCCCTCACGAGCTGAAGCCAAAATTGTGTCGAGTTGAACTTCAGTGAGATTACTTTTGCTCAGTAGAAAATTCACAACAGCATCATTACGTAAATCCTCTAGCATTTTTCCATCAGAAAAGCGTACAATTCCGTAATACAAAAGTGTATAACAGAACGAAAACAGGAAATGGTCAACTTCCTATAGATTTTTGATATCTTTATTCAAAAAACTTGAAAGAATAACATCGGCGCCAACACATTTCTACAAAAAGGCCGTAGCAACGAATTTATGGACTTGAAAAAGCATGTGATGACTGAGTAATCAATGGGTAGACGAAAGAGAAGAGTTGTCCACGTTGTGAAGAAGACACTGCCTAAAGTCTTCACATGCCCAAATTGTGGTATGGTTTCTGTGAGATTACAACCGAAGGAAACTACAACTATAATCTCATGCGGAAGTTGCGGCACGAGCCAGGAGATCCCTAACGCGGGGAAAGAACCCATAGACATCTACAATGAGTTCGTTGACCGGTTCAACGCTGGACAGACAGGTGAACACGCCGCTGAGACAAACAGAATCCAAGCTTAGAAACCTAATAAAATCACACAGCACAATTTGCGTTGCTCTGCTAGACTCTGAGAATAGTTCGCCAACGGGCGCAGCTAAAGTTGCAGCGCGCGCTGAGAAATGTGGTGCACTGGCTATTCTTGTAGGTGGTTCTACTGCGGTAGACCAGATAGAACTTGAGCAGGTCGTCACATCAATAAAGCGCTCTGTGACATCACCAGTGATATTGTTCCCAGGAAATGTCACGGGAGTAGCACCGAGCGCAGATGCCATATTCTTCTCATGCCTAATGAATTCGGATAATCCGTATTTTATCACAGAGGCTCAAGCCCTAGGTGCACTGGCCATCAGAAAACACAACTTGGAGGCTATACCAATGGCCTATCTCATAGTTGGTGAAGGTGGTGCCGCTGGTTTTGTGGGCAGAGCAAAGGGAATTCCTCAGAACAAGCCGAGCTTGGCAGCCATGTACGCACTTGCAGCTGAGTATTTTGGCATGAGATTTCTGTATTTAGAGGCAGGATCAGGCGCGGATGGGCGTGTATCACAAGCAATGATTGCTTCCGTGAGGAAAGTGTATCAAGGAACCCTCATTGTTGGAGGGGGAATCACAACACCTGAAGCGGCGCAAGCGGCTGCTAAGGCCGGGGCCAATATCATAGTTGTAGGAACGTTGCTTGAGAGTGCTAACTTCGGACCAATTCTGACTAAAATTTGTACAGTAATATCACATAAATGATATGATATATCACAATGGAATCACATACAATTCACCCGGAATACGCTTCGTACCATGGCCGGATCCAAACCGAGATAAATCATCAATACGAATTCGCAACCACGGCGAAAGCATCCGGCCTAGATCCTTCTACGGCAATTGAATCCCCTCTGGCCCTGGACCTTGCAGACAGGGTAGCAAAATTGCTCGAAGTACCTGTCGCTGAAAGATTGCGCGAACTTTTGAGGGTGTCCAGGACAGAAGTTGCTGCGCTAACTCTTGCCAGAGAGATAGCTTCGGGGAAATACGAGCTCCCAAGGGGCCAGAGCAAGGCAGAAGCAGCCGTAAGGATAGGGCTTGCCATCGTTACAGATGGAGTCACTGTGGCGCCCATTCAAGGAGTTTCAGCGGTCAGGATAAAGCAAAACCAATCCAGCTCGGAGTACTTGAGCATTGAATTTGCCGGGCCAATAAGATCCGCGGGAGGCACAGAATCTGCTTTCACTATGGTAATAGCTGACCAAGTCCGCAAAACCCTAGGTTTGGAAAAATACAATGCCATGGCCTTTGACGATGAGGTTGGGCGTCTCATCGAGGAATTGCGCGTGTACGAGCGCGATGTCGGCAACTTCCAATACAAAGTTACAGATCAAGACATTCAGAAGGCCATTGAGAAGATACCTGTTGAGATCGACGGCGTCTGGACGGACAACTACGAGGTCGTAATACACAGAAACATGCATCGGATAAAGGAGAATAGAGTACGTGGCGGAGCTCTCAGAGTCCTCAACGACGGAGTAATCGGAAAATCCAAGAAATTGCTTAAACTCCTATCTGAACTTAACATAGATGATTGGACTTGGCTCGCCGAACTCTCAGGAGGCAAACAACAAGGAACTGACGAAACAAAGCAAAGTTCGTCGCATTTTGAAGAAGTAATCTCTGGGAGACCCGTACTATCGACACCAAACAAGCCCGGAGGATTCCGTCTCAGGTATGGTAGGGCACCTAACACGGGCATTCACGCAGTTGGTATACATCCAACTGTTGCAACGATCCTGAACTATCCCATCGTTATGGGTACTCAGATCAAGGTAGACATGCCTGGAAAGGGTGCTAGCATTGCCTTTGTCGATACACTTGAAACTCCAATAGTACGACTAAAGGATGGAACTGTAGTCCGCGTAAAGGATCAGGAACACGCCAGCATCCTCTCCCCAAAACTCGACAAGATACTCTACTTGGGAGATATTCTCATTGCGTTTGGGGATTTTCTGGAGAACAACTACAAACTGGTATCCTCTGCATATGTTGAGGAGTGGTGGTCACAGGATTTCAAGGAAAGTCTCAAACGATATTCCTCGCTGGAATCAATTTCAGGCGAATTGGCGATTCCAGCAGATAGATTAAGAAAGTTCGCCGATTACCCACTACACGCTTTCCCCACGTTTCGAGAGACCTTAACTCTCTCGAAATTTCTGCAACTTCCACTGCATCCTAGGTACCTACGTTACTGGGACCAACTCACACCACAAGAAATCATTGCACTACGGGAACGTCTAGTCCCTTTACGAAACCAATCGATACTATCAATCCGCGCCCACGTCTCGCTAAAACCACACCTCGAAAAGTTAGGTATGGAACATTCACTGTTGAGTAGCTCTGAGATTATAATTACTGATGTAGAAGCCGAAATTCTCGCAGAGTGCCTTGACCTGGAACATCTAAGGCACAAGGAAACACCAAGCGACGGCTGGACAACTACCATCGAACTTGTAGGAAGACTCACCGGCATCCCAATCAGGCACAAATCATCAACATTTGTAGGAGTTCGTGTAGGAAGGCCTGAAAAAGGCATGCCTAGGAAGATGCGACCGCCAGTCCAAGGACTCTTTCCCGTCGGCAAATCCAACGGCATGTCTAGAGACATTATGGTCGCCGCAGACAACCCAAACCTCTCAATTGAGATAGTTAATCTTGAATGCCCAAATTGCGGCAACAGATCAATAACGCCAAAATGCGACAAGTGCAGCTCCGAGACACAGCTCTTCAAAGTGTGCTCACAATGCGGCAATAGATCTAACAATGATTCTGAAAAATGTCCTAGGTGCGGAGGTGCCTTAAGACATTCTTCACCATTCAACTATCCAATTAAGCAGGAACTTCGCAAGGCGTCACAGAGAGTAAGCTACAATCCACAAAAACCACTGAAGGGGGTCCTTGGGCTCACAAACGATCTTAAAATCCCAGAACGACTCGAAAAGATCTTGCTACGGCAAAAGAATGATCTCTCTGTGTACCGTGACGGTACAATACGGTTTGATGCGACAAATGTTCCTCTGACCCACTTCAAACCAAGCCAAATACAGACCAACATCTCCAAGTTGAAAGAAATTGGGTACACAAAAGATATTCACGGGGCGCCAATCGAACATGATGACCAAACCATAGAATTACTCATGCAAGATGTGATAGTCCCATTCGAAGCTGGTACATTCCTAGTCTCTGTAGCCAAATACATTGACGAACTTCTCACGAACCACTACGGACTCCAGTCCTACTACCATGTCGAGAAACCAGAAGACTTGATTGGTCATTTGATAGTAGGCCTGGCACCCCATACATCCGTTGGTATCGTTGGAAGAGTAATTGGTTTTTCAAACGCTCAAGCTTGCTTTGCCACACCTTACTGGCACTCCGCAAAGAGAAGGGATTGCGATGGAGATGGTGATTCAATATTATTGCTCATGGACGTACTGCTTAATTTCTCGAAACAATTTCTACCTTCGATCATAGGAGGCCTTATGGACGCGCCCTTATTGATCCAACCACTAATACTCCCAAAAGAGGTTCAAAGACAAGCACACCACATGGACATTGCATTTCATTACCCGTTACAGTTCTACGAACTCGCAGAGAAAAAAGCTTCACCTAGCGAGGTGAAATGCGTAGAGATTGTTAAAGACAGACTTGGAAAGCCTGATCAATACTGCAATTTTGGCTTCACGCATGATACTGACGTAATAACCGTAAAGCAAAACAGATCGTCATACTCTACTCTAGTCACGCTCACTGAGAAGCTCGACAGACAAATCGAGATAGC